>DATDBD010000149.1:0-62568 GCA_036525015.1 Lysobacter sp. | reverse complement strand
AGCGCGAGCCCTTCCTCGCTGCCCATGGCCAGGCCGTAGACCCGCTGGCCGTCGATCGTTGCGTCGCGGCGCCACTGCTCGGCGTCGCCGCCATAAGCCAGATCCGAGGCGGCCACCAGCGTCCGATAGCGGACCTGCCTGAGTTCAATCTCGTGGGAGGTGAGGAAGGCGGGGAGAAAGTCTTCAGAGCCTTGCAGGATCGCTTGAGAAGGCGTGCCCGGCACGTGTTCGCCGCTGGCCAGCGTTGGGGCCACAGCCAACAGCAGATGGGCGGTGTCCTTGGCCAGGTTGGCGCGCTCTTGCGTCGACCGGCCCTTGTCGAGGCCGAGGAGGGTGGAGGCCCGAGTCTGACAGGCTTCGTACAAGGCGCCGAGGGAAAGCCCGTGGAAGCGGTTGGTCTCGGTTTCGCGGGTTGCCATGGCGCATCTTTGGGGTCGGAGCTGCCGACAAGCGTAATCCGATCCGGGGTAGATTCCCGTTGCCATGAGGCAAACAGGGAGGGTGGGATGGCAAGGCTCTATTACTACGTCGTCACCGCGGGGAATCGGTGGGAGATCAAGTTCGAGCGCCAGCCAACTGGCGAGCGCTACCTCTATGACACTCAGGCAGAGGCGATCGATGCCGCCGCGTGGGCTGCCGAGACTGAGCACCAGAAGGCGGGGCGACTGACGGGCGTTCGCATCCAGGCATTGGGCAGCCAATGGCGTGATGAACGAACCTATGGCGCGGATCCATACCCGCCCCGCGGCTGACCCCGCGTCAATCGGGCTTGCATATTGCCCGCATCTCCTGAAAAATAGCCGGCCCATCGCATGGTGGCGCGGGTTTCGCGGAGGCTGCTCCTGAAATTAAATGGAGCCAAGTCCCTGACGCATCGGCAGAATGGTTCAACCTTCTAAGCCGGTGGTTGTGGGTTCGAGTCCCGCCGGGCGCGCCACAGCTTTTGCGATACTAGTTTTGCGTTTTATGGTGGCTGTAGCTCAGTTGGTTAGAGTACTGGATTGTGATTCCAGATGTCGGGGGTTCGAGTCCCCTCAGCCACCCCAGATTGTTGGCGAAATTATTTTTTATTGTTATAGTTTCGCTTCTGTTGTTCCGGGCCGTTAGCTCAGTTGGTAGAGCAGTTGACTCTTAATCAATAGGTCCAAGGTTCGAATCCTTGACGGCCCACCAATCCGGAAAAGCACCTGGTCCGCCAGGTGCTTTTTTCTTTTCCGGAGCCGGCACTAGAATGCCGGCGCAACGATGTCTGGGCTTGCGAAAGTGGCGGAATTGGTAGACGCACTGGATTTAGGTTCCAGCGGGTAACCCCGTGAGGGTTCGAGTCCCTCCTTTCGCACCACCGGCCGCGCCGCGGCCCGGTTTCCCTCGCCCCGGACGCTGGCGGCCAGGGCCGTAATCGGCGAAACTATTGCGTTCCGCTGGCCGGCGGCGATCCGTCGTGCCCGGCCTGCGGTCTGACAGGTCAATCAAACATCGTGCCGCGGCCGAATGCCGTGGTGGCAGGAGTGGATATGCAAGTTTCGGTCGAATCGCTCGGTAACCTCGAACGCCGTATGACCTTCCGCCTCCCGGCGGATCGCCTGGAAGCCGTCGTCGGCGGCCGCCTGCGCGAGATCGCGCGCGGCGCCAAGATCAAGGGGTTCCGCCCTGGCAAGGTGCCGGCCAAGGTCATCGAGCAGCGCTTCGGCCCGCAGGTCCGCGCCGAAGTGCTGGACGGCCTGCTGCGCGAAGGCTTCACCAATGCCGTGCGCCAGGAATCGCTGCACATCGCCGGCAGCCCGCAGATCGAGCCGGTGTCGGCATCGGAAGGCGAGCTGGCGTACGTGGCCACCTTCGAGGTGGTGCCGGACTTCGGCGACATCGACGTTGCCAAGCTCAACGTGATCCGCAACACCTCCGAAGTCGGTGATGCCGACATCGACGCGATGATCGATAACCTGCGCCTGCAGCGCCGCACCTGGAACCCGGTGGAGCGTGAGGCGGCCACGGGCGATGCGGTCGAAATCGAGACCTGGTCGCAGGTCGGTGAAGAGCGCCTGCCGGCGGAAGGCGTCGAGCGCGGTGCCACCGCGATTGGTTCCGGCGCGATGTTCCCGGCGATCGAGTCCGCCCTGGTCGGCATGAAGTCCGGCGAGGAGAAGCAGGTCGAGATCGAATTCCCGGCCGATTGGCGCGTGCCGCAGTTCGCCGGCCGCAAGGTGCAGGTGCACCTGAAGGCCAACAAGGTGTCCGAGCCGGTGCTGCCGGAAGTCGACGCCGCCTTCATCAAGAGCTTCGGCGTGCGCAGCGGCGATGCCGAGCAGTTCCGTGCGGACATCCGCAGCAACCTCGAGCGCGAGCTGAAGGGCGCGCTGATGACCCGTCTGCGTCGCGAGGTCGGCGAGCAACTGATCGCCTCTTACTCGAGCGTGGAAATGCCGCCTCGGCTGGTCGAGAACGAGGCCCGCGACATGGCCCGCCAGACCATCGAGCAGGCCCGTCGCCAGGGTCGTGCGATCGGCGAGATCCCGGCCGACGCGCATCAGGGCTTCATGGATCCGGCCCGCAAGCGCGTGCTGGTCGGCCTGCTGGTCGGCGAGATCGCGCGTCGCAACCAGTTGACGCTGGACCCGCGCCGCGTCACCGAGACCCTCAATCTGATCGCTTCGACCTACGAAGAGCCGCAGCAGGTAATCGAGCTGTATCGCAACGACCAGCAGCTGATGTCCGGCCTGCAGGCCCGCGTGATGGAAGAGCAGGTGATCGACTGGATCGCCGAGCGCGCCCAGCACACCGAGCAGCCGCTGTCGTTCAACGAGGCGATTCGCCAGTAAGCGTCGCCAGATGCACCGCCGGCAACGGCGGTGCATGACTAGCCGTCCGCCCCTTGCGCTCCGGCGCGGATGGCCCCAATTTGAGCGGACCGCGCTGGTTGCCAGCGCCCAGACAGTTTCCAGGTGCCGCCCGATGGACAACCGAACCCAAGCCCTGAACCTCGTGCCGATGGTGGTCGAACAGACCAGCCGTGGCGAGCGCGCCTATGACATCTATTCGCGCCTGTTGAAGGAGCGGGTGATCTTCCTGGTGGGGCCTATCGACGACCACGTCGCCAACGTGATCGTGGCGCAAATGCTGTTCCTCGAGGCTGAAAACCCCGAGAAGGACATCAGCCTGTACATCAACTCGCCAGGCGGCATCGTCACCGCCGGCATGGCGGTCTACGACACCATGCAATACATCAAGCCGGACGTGAGCACGATCTGCGTCGGCCAGGCCGCCTCGATGGGCGCGCTGCTGCTGGCTGCCGGCGCCAAGGGCAAGCGCTACGCATTGCCCAACTCGCGCGTGATGATCCACCAGCCGCTGGGCGGCTTCCAGGGCCAGGCCACGGATATCGACATCCACGCCCGCGAGATCCTGACCCTGCGCCAGCGCCTCAACGAAGTGCTGTCCAAGCACACCGGCCAGGCGCTGGAGACGATCGCCCGGGACACCGAGCGCGACAACTTCAAGAGCGCCGAGGCGGCACGCGAGTACGGCCTGGTCGACCAGGTCCTGGAACGCCGCCCGGAAGATTCCATCCAGTCGGTCTGAACTGATCTGTCTAACTCATTGAAAATAAAGAAAGTATTGATCGGCATCCGGTCTGCAGGACAGGCCGGATCGCTGTGTTATTCTCGGGTCGCAGCACCTGAACGCGATTTTTCACGTGTTCGCGACACCAGCACCATTTGGGCACAAGCATGAGCGACGACCGACAGGGCCGCAGTACCGGCGACAGCAACAAGATTCTCTACTGCTCGTTCTGCGGGAAGAGCCAGCACGAGGTCCGCAAGCTGATCGCGGGCCCAAGCGTCTTCATCTGCGACGAGTGCGTCGAGCTGTGCAACGACATCATCCGTGAGGAGCTCGAGGAGAAGGCGCAGTCGGCCCGCAGCCACCTGCCCAAGCCGCGCGAGATCCTCGAGGTGCTGGATCAGTACGTGATCGGCCAGCAGCGCGCCAAGCGCACGCTCGCGGTCGCCGTATACAACCACTACAAGCGCATCGAGAGCCGGCAGAAGAACGACGACGTCGAACTGGCGAAGTCGAACATCCTGCTGGTCGGCCCGACCGGTTCGGGCAAGACGCTGCTGGCCGAGACGCTGGCGCGCCTGCTCAACGTGCCCTTCACGATGGCTGATGCCACCACGCTGACCGAAGCCGGCTATGTCGGCGAGGACGTGGAAAACATCATCCAGAAGCTGCTGCAGAAGTGCGACTACGACGTCGAGAAGGCGCAGCAAGGCATCGTCTATATCGACGAGATCGACAAGATCTCGCGCAAGAGCGACAACCCGTCGATCACCCGCGACGTATCCGGCGAAGGCGTGCAGCAGGCGCTGCTGAAGCTGATCGAAGGCACCGTCGCCAGCGTGCCGCCGCAGGGCGGTCGCAAGCACCCGCAGCAGGAATTCCTGCAGGTCGATACCCGCAACATCCTGTTCGTCGTCGGAGGCGCGTTTGCAGGCCTGGAGAAGATCATCCAGCAGCGCAGCACCGAGGCCGGCGGGATTGGTTTTGGCGCCAAGGTCAAGAGCAGCGAGCGCAAGAGCGACGTGGGCAAGGTGCTGGCAGAAGTCGAGCCGGAGGACCTGATCAAGTTCGGCCTGATCCCCGAGTTCGTTGGCCGCCTGCCGGTGGTCGCCACGCTCGAGGAGCTCGACGAGCCCGCCCTGATCAGGATCCTCACCGAGCCGAAGAACGCCATCACCAAGCAGTTCAAGAAGCTGTTCGAGATGGAGGGCGTCGAACTGGAGTTCCGCCAGGACGCGCTGGCCGCCATCGCCCGCAAGGCGCTCAAGCGCAAGACCGGCGCGCGCGGACTGCGCACGATCGTCGAGGCTGTGCTGCTGGACACGATGTACGAGCTGCCCTCGCTGGAGAACGTCAGCAAGGTGGTCGTTGATGAGTCGGTGATCGACCACAAGACCGAGCCCTACCTGATCTACCAGACGCCCCCGGCGACGCCGAAGGTCGCTTCCGCGGAGTGATCCGCGCGCAACCTGAACAGCCCCTCACGGGCCGCCTGCGAAGGCGGCCCGTTTTTGTTTCAAGTGGCTGATTTCGTTGGTCGGAAAGGGCTGCGCCGCGCACTTTGCACGACAGTCGCTTGCATCCTTTCGCGCCGGACCCCATAACCGACGCCATGGGTCCAGCGCCCACGCCTTCCGGGCCCCGGGGCCCGACCACCGTTTTCCGGAGCATCCCCCATGACCGATCCCACCGAAACGCTCGACCTGCCGGTCCTGCCGCTGCGTGACGTCGTCGTATTCCCGCACATGGTCATCCCGCTGTTCGTCGGCCGCGACAAGTCGATCCGCGCCCTGGACCTGGCCATGGAGTCCGACAAGCGCATCCTGCTGGTCGCCCAGCGTTCGGCCGAGACCGACGATCCGGGCGCCGACGACCTGTATGACGTGGGCACGCTGGCGCAGGTCCTGCAGCTGCTGAAGCTCCCCGACGGGACCATCAAGGTCCTGGTGGAGGGCGTGGCGCGCGTGCAGGTTGCCAAGGTGACCGAACGCGACGGCGTGCTGGCAGCGCAGGCCAGCGTGGTAGAGCCGGTGGTCGACCGTGAGCAGCGCGAGATCGAAGCGATCATGCGCTCGCTGATGAGCCTGTTCGAGCAATACGTCAAGACCAACCGCAAGCTGCCGCCCGAGCTGATGCAGACCCTGTCCGGCATCGACGAGCCGGGGCGCCTGGCCGACACCATCGCCGCGCACCTGGGCGTGCGCATCGGCGATAAGCAGAAGCTGCTGGAGACGCACGCCATCGGTGCGCGCTTGGAGCAGCTGGTCGGCCTGGTCGACGGCGAGATCGATGTGCAGCAGTTGGAAAAGCGCATCCGCGGCCGCGTGAAGTCGCAGATGGAGAAGAGCCAGCGCGAGTACTACCTTAACGAGCAGATGAAGGCGATCCAGAAGGAACTGGGCGAGATCGACGATGCGCCGAACGACATCGACGAGCTGGCCCGCAAGATCGCCGAGGCCGGCATGCCCAAGCCGGTGGAGACCAAGGCTCGCGCCGAGCTCAACAAGCTCAAGCAGATGTCGCCGATGTCGGCCGAAGCCGCGGTCGTGCGCAATTACCTCGACTGGCTGCTGGGCGTGCCGTGGAAGAAGCGTACGAAGGTGCGCAAGGACCTCAAGGCCGCGCAGGACGTGCTCGATGCCGATCATTTCGGCCTGGAGAAGGTCAAGGAACGCATCCTCGAATACCTCGCCGTGCAGACGCGCGTGAAGCAGATGAAGGGCCCGATCCTATGCCTGGTCGGACCGCCGGGCGTGGGCAAGACCTCGCTGGGTCAGTCGATCGCAAAGGCGACCAACCGCAAGTTCGTGCGCATGTCGCTGGGCGGCGTGCGCGACGAGGCCGAGATCCGCGGGCATCGTCGTACCTATGTCGGTTCGATGCCGGGCCGCATCGTGCAGAACCTCAACAAGGTCGGCAGCAAGAACGCGTTGTTCATGCTCGACGAGATCGACAAGATGTCGATGGACTTCCGCGGCGACCCGTCATCGGCGCTGCTCGAAGTGCTGGATCCGGAGCAGAACAACTCGTTCAACGACCACTATCTCGAAGTCGATCTCGACCTGAGCGAAGTGATGTTCGTGGCGACCTCCAATTCGCTGAACATTCCGGGTCCGCTGCTGGATCGAATGGAAGTCATCCGCCTCCCGGGATATACCGAGGAGGAGAAGCTCAACATCGCCATGCGTTATCTGATGCCCAAGCAGATCAAGGCCAACGGTCTGAAGCCGGAAGAGCTGAAGGTGGCTGAGGGCGCGGTGCGCGACATCGTGCGCTATTACACTCGCGAGTCGGGCGTGCGCAGCCTGGAGCGCGAGATCTCCAAGATCTGCCGCAAGGTCGTCAAGGAACTCGCACTGGCCGGCCCGAAGAAGAAGGGCAAGGAAGGCGTGGTCAACGTCACGTCGAAGAATCTCGACAAGTACCTCGGCGTGCGCCGTTTCGACTTCGGTCGCGCCGAGGAGCAGAGCGAGATCGGCCTGGTCACGGGCCTTGCGTGGACCGAGGTCGGCGGCGATCTGTTGCAGATCGAATCGACGCTGGTGCCGGGCAAGGGACAATTGCTGCTGACCGGTCAGCTCGGCGACGTGATGAAGGAGTCCGCTTCGGCGGCGCTGTCGGTGGTGCGTGCGCGTACCGAATCGCTGGGCATCGATCTGGATTTCCTGACCAAGCATGACGTGCACGTGCACGTGCCCGAAGGCGCAACGCCCAAGGACGGTCCCAGCGCAGGCATCGCGATGGCCACTGCACTGGTTTCGATGCTGACGAAGAATCCGGTCAAAGCCGATGTGGCCATGACCGGTGAAATCACGCTGCGCGGCCGTGTACTGCCTATTGGCGGTTTGAAGGAGAAACTGCTGGCGGCGCTGCGCGGTGGCATCCGCACGGTCATCATTCCCGAGGAAAACCGCAAGGACCTGACCGATCTTCCCAAGAGCGTGACGCAGGGATTGAAGATCGTGCCGGCGAAGTGGATCGACGAAGTGCTCGATATCGCGCTGGAACGCCCGCTCACGCCGTTGCCGTCACCGGCACAGGGTGGGGAGCGTCCGGTGCGGGAAGACGGTCAGACGGCCACGGAGGCCGGCTTCAAACACTGACCACAACCTCGTCTGAAGCAGGCGCACAAAGTAACGCAAGCGGCTGAAAGGCCCGTCATTACTAGCTTTCCGGCTTGCGCCTAAAAAATGCCACTGGTATAACGACCGCGACCGCGCTGCCGAATCATGATTCGTGCCAGCGCGGCAAGGTCGATCGGAACGCCATGCGAACGCGCAGGTGCGTCCGATTCTCAGAACCGCGGTAACCATCCGCACATGGAGTCAATACGAATGAATAAGGCCGATTTTGTTGCTGCCGTCGCCGAAGCCGCAGAGCTGTCGAAGACCGACGCTGCCAATGCGGTGGATGCTGTGATCAGCACGATCACCAAGGCGCTGAAGAAGGGCGACACCGTCACGCTGGTGGGCTTCGGTACGTTCCAGGTCCGCAAGCGCGCCGCACGCCAGGGCCGCAACCCGAAGACCGGCGACACCATCAAGATCAAGGCCTCGAAGAATCCGGCGTTCAAGGCTGGCAAGGCGCTGAAGGATGCCGTAAACTAAGCGACTCGCCGCCGAGGCCTTGGGGTTCAGACCTTCGGGGAATCGGCAGAGGCACCGCAACAAACGGGTGCTTAGCTCAGCGGTAGAGCGTCTCCTTTACACGGAGAGGGTCGGGGGTTCGAAACCCTCAGCACCCACCATCAAGCACCCAGTGGGTTGTTTGAAAAGTTTCAAAGCGCGGAGTGGTAGTTCAGTCGGTTAGAATGCTGGCCTGTCACGCCGGAGGTCGCGGGTTCGAGTCCCGTCCACTCCGCCAGTTTCGCCAAAGGCGCCGGAAACGGCGCCTTTGTTTTCCAATAGATGAGGGCGCCGAATTGGCCGCGTGGCCGGATTCGATGCCAATAGTTTAAAGCGCGGAGTGGTAGTTCAGTCGGTTAGAATGCTGGCCTGTCACGCCGGAGGTCGCGGGTTCGAGTCCCGTCCACTCCGCCACTTTTTTCGAAGGCGCCGGCAACGGCGCCTTTCTTTTTGCCCGGACCCCTGGCTCTCTTTTCCGGGCGGCCAAGGCTACTCACTGGCCCTGTTTTCTGCCACCGTCCCGGCGACAACGGTCCCGCGGAAGCGCGTACACTGTCCGGCTTCGAATCGACGCGTCTTTCGGACATGCTGCAGAAACTTCGCGACAAGACCTCGGGCTGGATCGCCACGGTGATCCTGGGCCTGCTGATCGTTCCCTTTGCCTTCGTCGGCATCGAGCAGTATCTCGGTCAGCGTACCGACACCTCGGTGGCGAGCATCACGGCGCCCCCGTCGTGGTGGTCGTCGGCACCTGCCTGGTGGCCGGTGTCCGTGTTCTGGTCGCACGACAAGATCGAGACCGACGAATTCCGCGCCCGCTTCGAACAGGAGCGCCAGCGCGCCCGTGGGCAGCAGGGCGAGGCGTTCGACGCCCGCGCGTTCGAAAGCGTGGAGAACAAGCGCGCGATCCTGGATCTCCTGATCGACCAGCGCATCCAGCAGATGGCGGCCCGGAGCGGCGGTCTGCGGGTCAGCGATGCGATGGTGGTCCGGACTATCCAGGACGTTCCCGCATTCCAGGTGGACGGCAAGTTCGATCCCAAGCGTTACCAGTTGGCGCTGGCCTCGCAGGTGCCGGCGCAGTCGCCACGGAACTTCGAAAAGCTGGTGCGCGAAGGCCTGCAGCAGGCTCTGGTGCCCACCGGTATCGCATCGAGCAACTTCGTCACGGCCGGCGAGATGGACCGCCTGATCAGGCTGATGGGCGAGCAGCGCGACGTCACGATGCTGACCCTGCCTGCGACTGCAGTCGACACCGCACCGGTCAGCGACGCACAGATCAAGCAGTGGTACGACAGCCATGTGGCGGACTATCGCGCACCCGAGACGGTGTCGATCGAGTACGTCGAGCTCAACAGTGCCGTCATGCCGCCTCCGCCGCCCGCCGACGAGGCGACGCTGCGGCAGCGCTACGAGAAGGAACAGGCCCGCTTCATCGCACAGGAAGAGCGGCTGGCGTCGCACATCCTCGTGCGTGTCGAGGAAGGCGCCAACGCCGCTGCGCAGAAGGCCGCCGAGCAGAAAGCCGCGCAACTGGCCGCGCAGGCCAAGGCGCCGGGAGCCGATTTTGCGGTACTGGCCAAGGCCAACAGCGACGACACCGGATCCAAGTCCGCCGGTGGCGACCTGGGCTGGGTCAGCAAGGGCATGATGGTCGGGCCGTTCGAGAGCGCCCTGTTCGCGATGAACGCGGGCGAGATCAGTGCGCCGGTCAAGTCCGATTTCGGCTGGCACGTCATCCAGCTGCGCGAGGTGAAGAGCGGCAGCCAGCAGACCTTCGAGCAGGCCCGCGAAGCGCTGGCCCGCGAGCAGGCCGAGGCCGATCGCGAGCGCGCCTTCAACGACGTGTCGAGCCGCCTGGTCGACCAGGTCTACAAGAACCCGTCCTCGCTGGCTCCGGCCGCGCGCGAAGTGAACCTTCCCGTGCAGAAGCTGGGACCGTTCGCCCGCACTGGCGCGCCCGGCATCGCCGCCACTCCGGCGGTGTTGCGCGCGGCGTTTTCCGACTCGCTGATCGAGGACGGCACGGTCAGCGATCCGATCGAGATCGCGCCTGGCCATAGCGTCATGATCCGCGTCGTCGCGCACGCTGCCGAACGCGCATTGCCACTGGCGCAGGTGCGCGAGAAGGTGACGGCTGCGATCCACGCCGACCGTACCCGCAAGGCCGCGACCAAGGAAGCCGAAACGCTGCTGGCCCGTCTGCGCAGCGGCGAGACGCTGGAAGCCCTGGCGGCTTCGAAGCAACTGCCGCCGCCGCAGGCGCTGGGTAACGTGCCGCGTGGCGCGCCGGTGCCGGAACCCTCGCAGCCGGACGCGTTCTTCTCCGTGCCAGCGCCGGCCGCAGGCAAGACGTCGCCGGGCATGGCCGTGCTCAGCCGCGGCGATATCGTGCTGTTCACGGTGAACAAGGTCACCCCGGGCGACGTCAACACGATGCCGCCGGGTCAGCGCCAGATGCTGATGCAGCAGGTCGCGCAGATCGGCGGCTCGGACGATGCGGATGCCTTCGTCAAGGCCATGCGCAAGCGCGTCAGGATCAACGTGGTCGAACGCAACCTCTGACCATCGCGCAGCAGCGCAAAAAAAGGCCCGGCGGATGCCGGGCCTTTTCTTTTGGCGATCGGATCACGATCGACCGGATGCGTTCGGCAACGCTTGCGCTGCGCGCAGCGATGCCCGACGCGCCGCAATCACTCCACGTCGATGCCGGTCATGCCGAGGATGTTGTAGCCGGAGTCGACATAGGTGATTTCACCCGTCACGCCCGCGGCCAGGTCCGAGCACAGGAACGCAGCGACATTGCCGACCTGTTCGATGCTGACGGTGCGGCGCAGCGGCGCATTCTCCTCGACATGGCCGAGGATCTTGCGGAAACCGGCGATGCCCGCGGCCGCCAGGGTCTTGATCGGGCCGGCAGAGACCGCGTTGACGCGGGTGCCTTCCGGGCCGAGGTTGTAGGCCAGGTAGCGCACGGTCGCTTCCAGGCTGGCCTTGGCCACACCCATCACGTTGTAGCCGGCCAGCGCGCGTTCGGCGCCCAGGTAGCTCAGCGTCAGGATCGAGCCGTTGCGGCCCTTCATCTGCGGACGAGCGGCCTTGGCCATCGCGGCAAGCGAATAGGCGGAGATGTCGTGGGCGATGCCGAAATTCTCGCGAGTGAGGCCATCGAGAAACTGGCCGGCGATCGCTTCGCGCGGAGCATAGGCAATGGCATGGATGAGGATGTCGAAGCCGTCGGTCCAGTGCTTGCCAAGTTCGTCGAAGCAAGCGGCGATCTGGTCGTCGCTGGTGACATCCAGCGGGATCACGATGTTGCTGCCGTATTCGGCGGCCGCCTTCTCAACGCGCGACTTGAGCTTCTCGTTCTGGTAGGTGAACGCCAGTTGCGCGCCCTCGCGGTGCATGGCCTCGGCGATCCCGCTGGCGATCGAACGCTCGCTGGCGATGCCGGTGATCAGTGCACGCTTGCCTTGCAGAAAACCCATGGGCTCTTCCTCTAATGATGTCGTGACCGCGGCGCGGTCGAGCAAAGGATCTAGTTTAGCCGCCGATGGCGGCCGGATGCTGCGATGCGGCAGCGTAGGGTCAGGGCGTTCCGGTCTTGCCGGGGACGCTGTCGGCCAGGATGTCGAGCGGATCGATCAGCAGTGCCTGCCCGGGATGCAGCACGCTTCCGGCGCGCAGGCCATTGCGCGCAAGCAACTCGCTGACGTGCAGGCCATATCGTTTGGCTATGGTCGATGCGGTATCGCCCCGAACCACCGTATGACGTCGTCCCGAGCCGGCGACCTCCACCGCCGTGTCGGCTGCGGTTGAATCGGTCGCCGTCGGGGTATCGGCCGAATCCTTCGCGTCAGCGCGCACCGCCAGCAACCGCGGCGGCTGGCTGCCGGCCCTGCGGATCCGGCCATCGACGAACACGGGATTGAAGCGCTGAAGCTGTGCGGCGTCCTGGCCGGTGCGACTGGCCCACTCGCCGATGCTGTCGATGCCGACCGGGACGGGTAAAGCCTCCAGGCGCGGCACCGGCCGATCGAGCGCCTGCAGCCATTCTTCCTTGTCGTCTGCCTGCTCCAGCAGGCACGACAGCGCATGCAGCTTGCGTACATAGGCCTGGGTGATGTCGGACAAGCCCGTCAGTTGCTCGGGCCTGGCCGAGCGGGCGACCTGGCCGTTGCGCTTGAGCGCACCGAGCACGCGATACTCGCCCGCGTTGTACGCCATCACCGCCAGCCGCCAGTCGCCGGCGAACATGCCGTGCAGGGTCTTGAGGTAACGCACCGCTGCACGGGTCGAATCGATCGGCGAAAGCCGTCCGTCGTAGCCGTTGCGGATCGGCACGTCGTGGTTGCGCGCGGTGATCGCGATCAATTGCCAAAGTCCGGCGGTGCCATCAGGGCTTCTCGCACCGGGACGGTAGCCGCTCTCGACGAACGGAATCAGCGCGTACTCGCTGGGGAGGTGGGATTCGCGCACGGCGGCGACGACATAGCCGAACAGAGGTAGAAGGTCGTCATCCTCGGAGGCCAGGCGCTTGGGCGCGGTGGAGAAGTGCTGTCGCCAGCGTTGGCTGCTCGCGCCGGGCTCGCACTCCGGATCGGCGAGGCCCTTGCGAAACTCCTCGTAGATCTCGCGGCCGTTGCGGGTCGGCGAAGGGGGCGCGGCCGTCTCAGGTTCGACGGAGGCCGCAGGTTCTGCGGCCATGCAGGTCGCGGCCAAGGCCAGCCACAGTCCGGTTACGGCTAAACAGCGCCACCGGCCGGTCATGCGACGAACCCGTCTTTCCAGCGCCGCAGTTCGGCGAAAGCTTCGACGCGGTCTGACGGCGCGCGCCCGAGGCGTTCGCGGAGCGTGCGCAATACCCCGGAGGCTTCGGTCCGCAGGAACGGATTGGCTGCCTTCTCTTCGCCGAGCGTGGTCGGAAGCGTTGGACGTCCATCGCCTCGAAGCGCCTGCGCCTGCTCGGTCCGTCGCTGCAGTGCGGGATTGTCCGGTTCGACAACCTTGGCGAAGGCGGCGTTGGCCACGGTGTATTCATGTCCGCAGCACAGCCGGGTGTCGTCGGGCAGAGCCGCCAGCCGCGTCAGGGAGTCCAGCATCTGCTCCGGGCTGCCCTCGAACAGCCGCCCGCAGCCCAGGCTGAACAGCGTGTCGCCGCTGAACAGGATCCGGTCATGCCCGTCGTCCAGCGTGTACGCGATGTGGCTGAGCGTATGGCCGGGGACTTCCATGACGTCGAATGTGCGACCGGCTACTTCGACGTGCTCGCCCTCGCCGACCCGAAGGGTGGCGGTGGTGATGCGATCGTCGTGTGGGGCCACCACAGGCAGCTCCGGCCAGCGCTCGCGCAGCGCGGTAACGCCGCCGACGTGATCATGGTGATGGTGGGTCAGCAGGATGGCGCCGGGCTCCAGGCCTTCGCCTGCCGCCGCCAGCACCGGTCCGGCCTCGCCGGGATCGACGATGATCGCGCGGCCGCCGTCGGCGACGAGCGCCCAGATGTAGTTGTCGCTGAAGGCGGGCAGGGCCAGTAACGACATCGCGTGACCCTCCTGGGGCTTTTCCCTCAGAATCAGGGGGCCCGGGCGACCCGGGCCTTCAGGAAACGCCGCGACGATGCCCGCCTTTGCCCACGGCCGTCAACCCGCCCCCGCCCTGGCCTGGTTCGGCAGCGAGGCCGGGCAGGGCGTGCTTGCGGTCGAGGTCGCCGCCATGGCGCGGGTGATCGACACGGCCCCGCCGCTGCCCTGGGCCTGGCTCGGGTTGCCGGCCGCGGTGCCGCCGGAGCCCGGTCGTCGTGGGTTGCTGTTGCGGCGGCAGGGCACTTCGTTCGCCGGCACGCTGCGCTGCCAGTTGCCACTGCCGCTGGCCAGCGAGTCGCTGGGAGCGGTGCTGCTGCAGCACGTGCTCGACGACGGCATCCAGGCCCAGCCCCTGCTGGACGAATGCGAGCGTGTGCTGGCGCCGGGCGGGCTGCTCTGGCTGGCCGCGCTGAACCCCTGGAGTCCCTACCGCGCGCGCTGGGCGCGTTCGGGATTGCGCGCCCATGATCCGGGGCGGTGGCAGGCCGCACTGCGCGCCGCGGGCTTCGCCAGCGAAGCGGTCAGCCTGCAGTGGCTGGGGCCGCATTGGCGAGTCGCGCACGGCGAGGCCGGGGTCGGCGCGGCGGACCGGCTGCGGGCGGGCGTGGCCTTGGTTGTGTGCAAGCGTGTGCGCTCGCTGATCCCGCCGACGCCCCTGAAACAGCTGCGCTGGCAGGCCGGTCGCGTCCCGCTGGCAACGTCGTCCGAACAGATGCGACGGCCTGCCGCCATAATGTGCGAATGACGAAATCCGAAATGAAAGCCGTCGACATCCACACCGACGGCGCCTGCCTGGGCAATCCCGGCCCCGGCGGCTGGGCGGCACTGCTGCGTTACAAGGGGCGCGAACGAGAACTCTCCGGGGGCGAACCCGACTCGACCAACAATCGCATGGAGCTGATGGGCGCGATCATGGCCCTGGAGACGCTCAGCGAGCCGTGCGAGATCGTCCTGCATACCGACTCCCAATACGTCCGCCAGGGGATCACCGAGTGGATCGGCAACTGGGTTCGGCGCGGCTGGAAGACGGCGGGCGGAGACCCGGTCAAGAACCGCGACCTGTGGGAGCGGCTGCATGCCGCATCCCAGCGTCACCAGATCGAGTGGAAGTGGGTGAAGGGACATTCCGGCGACCCCGACAACGAGCGTGTCGACGTGCTCGCGCGCATCCAGGCCCAGCGCCAGCGCGATACCGCCGCCGTTGCCCGCTGACAACCTGCCGAGTCCTGGAACCAATCCACCGATGCGTCAAATCATCCTTGATACCGAAACCACCGGCCTGAGCTGGGAGCGCGGCAACCGAGTGGTCGAAATCGGCTGCGTGGAATACGTCGAGCGCCGCCCCAGCGGGCGCACCTTCCACGTCTATCTCAAGCCCGACTGCCAGTTCGAGCAGGGCGCGCAGGAAGTCACCGGCCTGACCCTGGAGTTCCTCGCCGACAAGCCGTCCTTCGCCGACGTCGCCGAGGAGTTCGTCGCCTTCATCGAGGGTGCCGAGTTGATCATCCACAACGCCGCGTTCGACGTCGGCTTCCTCGACAACGAACTGCGTCTACTTGGCCCGCAATACGGTCGCCTGACGGATCGCTGCACCGTCGAGGACACGCTGCTGCTGGCGCGCCAGCGCTATCCGGGGCAGCGCAACTCGCTCGATGCGCTCTGCAAGCGCCTGGGCGTGGACAACTCGCACCGCCAGCTGCACGGAGCGCTGCTCGACGCCCAATTGCTGGCGGACGTATACATCGCGCTGACCTCGGGCCAGGAGGAAATCGGCTTCGGCGGCGACGGGCAGGACGCCCAGGTCGAGGTCATGCAGTTCCGCACCTCTGCGTCGGCCGCGCGGCCGCGCGTGCAGGTGGCGATGGATGAGCTGGCAGCACACGAGGCGCGACTGGAGAAATTGCGCAAGAAAGCCGGCGGCAAGTGCGTATGGGACCAGTACGCACCGGCGGAAGAGCCCGACGAGATGGCACTCGCCTGATCGAAACGAACGGATCGACAACGAACGGGCGACGTGCCCGTTCCCCGCAACTCAGTGGCTGCGCACCAGGATCACGGTGACGTTGTCGGAGCCGCCGCCGTCGAGCGCGGCCGCGACCAGCGTGTCCACGCATTCCTGCGCGCTGCAGTCGCTGTGGGCCAGCACGCGGGCGATGCTGCGATCGTCCACTTCCTCGGTCAGGCCGTCGCTGCACAGCAGCAACTGCATCCCGGGCTTGAGTTCGCCGGTCATGGTTTCGACGTTGAGGTTGCGCGGGTCGGTGACGCCCAGCGCCTGGGTGACGACATTACGGTGCGGATGGCTGCGTGCCTGCTCGTGCGTGATTGCGCCGTTGGCGATGAGCTCCTGCACGTAGCTGTGGTCCTGGGACAGTTGTGCCAGGTGGCCGTCGCGCCACAGATAGACGCGGCTGTCGCCCACCCATGCGACCTCGAAGCGGTTGCCGGGGGCGATGCGCGCGGCAACGACCGTAGTGCCCATCGGCAGGGCATCGTTGCGCCGCTTGGAGGTGCGGATGATTTCCTCGTCGGCGATGCGGATCGCCTGGGCAAGCGGCGTGCCGTCGCGGATCTCGCGCACGATCGTCTCGCGCGCCAATGCGCTGGCGACCTCGCCGTACTCATGGCCGCCCATGCCATCGGCCACCAGCCACAGACCCAGCTCGCTGTCACCGTAATAGGTGTCTTCGTTGAGTTCGCGGCGCAGGCCGACGTGCGTCAGATGTCCGAATTCGATCATGTGTCGAGCAGGCCTGTCGCGTCGTCGTGGCTATTCATGGCGGATAACGGAATCATCGCGGCGCGGCGGCCGCCAGGCAAGGCAGTACCCGCGAGGCTGTCACAGAACGAACGAAGGATTCCCCATCCGGATGGCCACTGGCCAGGGTGCAGGCAAGAAAAAAGGGCCCATGGGGCCCTTTTCATGTAACTGGCGGAGAGGGAGGGATTCGAACCCTCGGTACGCTATAAACGTACGCCTGATTTCGAGTCAGGTACATTCAACCACTCTGCCACCTCTCCGGGTGCAGCAAGCCGACAATGATACGGGTAGCCGGCCGTCACGACAAGGCATGGTCCGTGCCGGCTACACTGTCGCCCCCTGAACAAACGGCCGTTCCCATGTCCGAAATCCTGGTCCCGGTGTCCTTTGGCGAGCTGCTGGACAAGATCGCGATCCTGCAGATCAAGTCCGAGCGCATGAGCGATCCGGACAAGCTGGCCAATGTCCGCAACGAACTGTCCGCGCTGGAGAAGACCTGGATGGCGCACCCTGCCGCCGGCAAGGACATCGCCCGGCTGCGCGCCGAGCTCAAGACCGTCAACGAGCGGCTGTGGGTGATCGAGGACGACATCCGCATCAAGGAGAAGGCGCAGGAGTTCGACGCTGAGTTCGTGCGCCTGGCGCGCAGCGTCTATTTCGAGAACGATGAGCGCGCCCGCATCAAGAAGGACATCAATCTCGCCCTGGGCTCGGCCTACGTCGAAGAGAAGTCCTACCAGGACTACCGGACCGGCGCCGCTCCCTGAGGTGCAACAACCGCGCGGCTAACGCGCCAGCGCGTAGGCGGCGACGGCGAACGCCAGGGCCGCCATCGTGACGGCCACGATCGACACGGCCTGCGCCCGCTGCAGCCGTTTTTCCAGCGCATCGTGCGACTGCCGCAGATCGGTGATCGTGCGTTCGGCTTCCATCGACGCCTGCTTGAGCACCGCCAGCGTCTGTTCCAGCTCGCCGGCCAGGGCCTTGATGGCCTGGTCGTTGTGATCCACGGCGTCCTGCAGTTCGCGGATCTGCTGCGGGATCTGCGAGGGCTCGCGACTGCGGGTGAACATCGGCCGCGCGGCCCGGATCAGCTCCGGGAGCAGCGGCGCCACGATGGTGAACCAGCCGGCCATTACGGACTCCTGTGGTTCGTGGACGGATGGTCCGCCACATAGCGCTCAAACGCGGCGACGGCGTCATCGACCGTGACAAGGTCCATGACGCCCTCGTGTTCGATCTTGGTGCCCCAGCCCAGCTCGGAGGCCGGGCGTTTGAGGTATCGACGCGCGGCATCGTCGTAGCGGTCGACGCAGTAGCGCAGGTCGCTGTAGGGGCCGCTGCGTGCCGGGTTGCTGGCAGCATGCAGGCCGAGCACCTTCGTGCCCATGGCGTTGCCGATGTGCATCGGCCCGGAATCCGGGGTCATCAGCAGTTGGCCGCGCTCGAGCAGTGCCGGCAGTTGCTTGAGCGTGTCCTTGCCGACCAGATCGAGGGCCGGGCGCGTCATCGCAGCAAGGATCGCGTCGGTGGTCTGCCGCTCCAGTTCGCTGCGACCGCCGCACAGCACGACCCGCCAGCCGCGCGAGGCGGCATGGTCTGCCACCGCCGCATAGCGGTCGGCGCGCCAGTTGCGCAGCACATGGCTCGAGCAGGGCGAGATCAGCAGGGTGGGGGCGCCGTCGTCCGGCCATTGCGCGCGGGCCCACCCGCGCGCGTCGAGCGGGACCGGCAGGTCCCATCGCACTTCGGTCTGGCGCAGTCCCAGCGGCTCGCAGAAGCTGCCGATCGCGTCGAGGACGTGGATGCCGGGGCGGTCCGGGATGCGCTCGTTGACGAACAGCCCATGGCCATCCTTCGAACGGCTGCGGTCGTAACCGATCCGTCGCGTGGCCGGGATGAAGGCCGACAGCAGGTTGGCGCGCGCCGCGACCTGCATCTGCAGCAAGGCGTCGAAGCGCTGCGCCGCGCCCAGGCGTTGCCGGAGTTCGCGACGCAGGGCGCGCATGCCGGCCAGTCCGGACTTCTTGTCGTATTCGACGAAGTCCATGCTGGGCAGGCCTTCGAGCAACCGATGCTCGCCGCGACCGATGACCCAGCTCAGGCGCAGGTGCGGCCAGGCCGCCTGCAAGGTGCGCACCAGCGGGACAACATGGGTTACATCGCCCAGCGCGGACAACCGCAGCAGGCAGGCAGATAGAGGTGCGTTGGGCACGTGAATTGCTAGACTCCGGACGATGACGGGGTATGACGCCACTGAAGGACTGACACCGTTCCGTGACGAAAGCGGATACGGTGCGATTCTGTTCGACCTTGGCCGCGTGCGGCAAGCGAGCCCGGAATGGTTCGCGCCGTCGTTCTGGGGCGAACGCGCACGGCCGGTCGAAAGCGGCGGGCGCGGAGGCGCGTGGTTCATCGACGCCCCGTTCGGCCCGACGTTGCTGCGCCGGTACCTGCGCGGCGGCATGGTCGCGCGCTTCAACCGCGACCGTTACTGGTGGCATGGCGCAGCCGAAACCCGCAGCTTCGCCGAGTTCCGCCTGACCCGCGCCGTCGCCGAGAA
Source organism: Lysobacter sp. (assembly GCA_036525015.1). Lineage (GTDB taxonomy): Bacteria > Pseudomonadota > Gammaproteobacteria > Xanthomonadales > Xanthomonadaceae > Lysobacter_J. Next base: position 43,476 of record DATDBD010000149.1, on the reverse strand, counting down.
GGGCGTGCCGGTGCCGCGCCCGATCGCCGCCTACTACCGGCGCGACGGCATGCACTATTACGCCGCGATCCTGCTCGAACGCCTCAACGATGTGCGCTCGCTGGCCGACCGCGCCGCCGTGGCGGGCGATGGCGCGCCTTGGGAAGAGGCCGGGCGCCTGATCGCCAGGACGCACCGCGCCGGTCTCGACCACGCCGACCTCAACGCCCACAACCTGCTGTTCGACACTACCGGACGAGGCTGGGTCATCGATCTCGACCGGGGCCGGCTGCGCATTCCGGCCACCGGCTGGCGCGAGCGCAACCTCGCGCGTCTCAAGCGTTCGCTGCTGAAGTTGCGAGGTGAACGTCCTGTGGACGTCATCGAGCGCGATTTCGCCAGACTGCGCGAGGCGTACGATCGCGCCTGGCAGCGAGGATTCTGAAATGGGCTGGCAACTGCGTCTGCACGGCGTCGGCAACGCGTCGGCGGTCGAGCTCGGTTCGGCGATGGCGACGATCGAGCGCGACGGCGCGCCGTGGCTGACGATCGACTGCGGCGGCGAGGGCCTGACCGCGTATCTCGCCCATTACGGGCAGGCCCCGCAGGCGCTGTTCATCACCCACACCCACCTGGACCATGTGGCGGGTTTCGAGCGGCTGTTCGTCTCCAGTTACTTCGATGACTCGCGTCGCGGCAAGGTGCGCGTGTACGTGCCAGCGACCGTGGTACCGCTGTTGCATCAGCGCGTGGGCGATTACCCCAACACGCTGGCCGAAGGCGGAGCGAATTTCTGGGATGCCTTCCAGGTGATTCCGGTTGGTGCCGCGTTCTGGCACGAGGGAGTGCGACTGGAGGTGTTCCCGACCCGCCATCATTGGCCGGAAACCGCGTTCGGCCTGCGTCTGCGCGGCAGCGTGGTGTGGACCGGCGATACGAGGCCGATTCCGGAAGTTCTGGCCAAAATCGCCGACGACGCAGAGCTCGTGGCGCACGACTGCGCATTGCACGGCAATCCCTCGCACAGCGGGATCGACGATCTCGAACGCGAATACCCGCGCGAACTGCTCGATCGTTGCCTGCTCTATCACTACGCGCAACGCGAGGACGGCGAACGGCTGGCTGCGCGCGGTTACCGGGTAGCGCATCCGGGCGAGGTCGTGGCGCTGAACGAACCCACCGCACAGCGGTCGGAACAGGTATGAGCGCTGTGACCGCACTGCCGACCCTGCCTCACGACCTGCGCGGGCGGCCGTTGCGCGATCTGCGCCTGTCGGTGATCGAGGCGTGCAACTTCCGTTGCCCGTATTGCATGCCGGCCGATCGCGTGCCGGACGATCATGGCTTCGATGCGGCGTCGCGCTTGTCGTTCGACGAGATCGAGACGCTCGTGCGCGGATTCGTGCGCGTTGGCGTACGTAAGCTGCGCCTGACCGGCGGCGAGCCGCTGCTGCGCAAGCATCTGCCCGATCTGGTCCGTCGTCTCGCCGCCATCGACGGTCTCGACGACATCGCCCTGACCACCAATGGTTCGCTGCTGGCCCCGCAGGCGCGCGCACTGCGCGAAGCCGGGCTCGGGCGCATCACGGTCAGCCTGGATGCGCTGGACCCGCAGCGGTTCCGCGAGATGTCCGGAGGCCGCGGCGAGGTGGCCGATGTGCTGGCCGGCATCGAAGCGGCGCAGGCGGCCGGCTTCGAATCGATCAAGCTCAACTGCGTGGTCGAACGCGGCATCAACGAGGACCAACTGTTGCCGCTGGTCGAGCGCTTTCGCGGCACCGGCCACATCGTGCGATTCATCGAGTACATGGACGTGGGCACCTGCAATGGCTGGGTCCGCGAACGGGTGGTCCCTTCGCGCGAGTTGCGCGACCGCATCGCCGCGCGCTGGCCGTTGCGTCCGCTGGAGGCGCAGTACCGGGGCGAGGTCGCCTCGCGTTATGCCTTCGCCGACGGGCGGGGTGAGATCGGCTTCGTCAGTTCCGTCAGCGAGCCTTTCTGCGGCGCTTGCCACCGTGCGCGCGTGTCGGCCGACGGTCGGCTCTACACCTGCCTGTTCGCGGCGGCCGGCCACGATCTGCGGCCCGCGTTGGCGCAGGGCGAGGCGGCGCTGGGAGAGCGCGTGGCCGAGGTCTGGTCGCGCCGCGGCGACCGTTACAGCGAGTTGCGAGGCGGCGCGTCGGCGCCGCGCAAGCACGTCGAGATGTATCTCATTGGCGGTTGAATGAAGAGCAAGGCGAAGAAACTGACCCATCTCGATCCGGCCGGTCGACCTGCCATGGTCGACGTATCGGCCAAGGCCGTGACCGCGCGTGAAGCGGTCGCGCAATGCAGGGTCCGCTTTCCGGCACAGGTCGCCGCGCAGTTGCGCGCCAGTGGACTCAAGAGTGCCAAGGGCGGCATCGTCGAGACGGCGATCATCGCCGCGACCATGGCGGTCAAACGCACTCACGAACTGATTCCGTTCTGCCATCCGCTGCCGATCGATGGCTGCCGAGTCGCGATCGACTGGGATGGCGACAACTCATTGAATATCGAGTGCGCGGTCAAGACGACGCATCGCACCGGAGTCGAGATGGAAGCGCTGACCGGCGCCACTGTGGCGGCGCTGACCGTGTACGACATGTGCAAGGCGCTGTCGCACCGGATCGTGATCGGCCCGGCGAAGCTGCTGGGCAAGCGCGGCGGGCGCCACGACTTTGGCGAACACGCCAAGCCCGCATCGAGGGCAGGGTGATGGGCCAGGTCACCGTGCTGTATTTCGCCAGTCTGCGCGACGCGGCCGGCGTCGCCAGCGAGACCGTCGAGGCCGGCGCCGATCTTCGCGCCCTCTACGACGTGCTGCGCGCACGCCATGGTTTTGCCTTGCCACAGGAGCGGTTGCGGGTAGCGGTGGACGGCGAGTTCGCGCGCTGGGACGACGCCGTGCGCAGCGGCAGCGAGGTCGCCTTCATCCCGCCGGTAAGCGGAGGCTGACATGAGCGATCCGCAGAAAAAGCATTTTGCCCTGGCCGATACGCCCTTCGACACCGGCACCCTGCGCGCGGGGCTGCTCGATGACCGGGTGGGTGGTTACGCCAGCTTCGAAGGCTGGGTCCGTGATCACAACGAGGGACGCACGGTTCGCGGACTTCGTTACGAAGCTTATGCCGCACTGGCGCAAGCCGAGGGCGAGCGCGTCCTGGGTGAAGCGCTCGCAAAGTTCGACATCCTCGATGCGCACTGCGTGCACCGCATCGGCGACTTGGCGATCGGCGAGCTGGCGGTGTGGGTCGGCGTCAGCGCCGCGCATCGCGACGCCGCTTTCGCTGCGTGCCGCTTCATCATCGATGAGGTCAAGCAGCGGGTGCCGATCTGGAAGCACGAGCAATACGCCGATGGCGACGCCGGCTGGCTGCATCCGGATCGCCCCGAAAACCCCTGAGTCACAAGGAGTCGATTCCATGATCCGCCCGGTCGTGTTGTTGCTGTCGCTCGCACTGATCGCGCCGCGCACGCCGGCGACGGAATTGCTGGTCGGCAACAAGTCGGCCGACACCGTATGGCGCCTGTCGACCGAGGACGGGGGCAAGGTGGGCGAATTCGCCACGGGGTCGGGACCGCACGAGATCGTGGTCAGCGCCGATGGGCGTACCGCACTGGTCAGCAATTATGGAGCCGCGTCGCCCGGGAGCAGCCTGAGCGTGCTGGACTTGTCCACGGGTAAGGCCGTGCGGACGATCGATCTTGGAGTGCACGGCCGCCCGCATGGCATGCGTTTCCTGCCGGGCGACAAGCGCGCGGTGGTGACCACCGAGGCGTCGCGCAGTCTTGTGCTGGTGGATATCGAGGGCGGTCGCGTCGAGTCGGCCATTGATCTGGAGGAAGGACGCGGACACATGGTCGCCGTGTCCGCCGATGGCCGCTTCGCCTACGTCACCAAGATCGATGCCGGTACGGTGAGCCGGATCGATTTGAAGACGCTGCGCAAGACGCACGAGGTCGCTGCCGGAGCGGGAGCCGAGGGCATTGCCGTGCGGCCGGGCCGCGACGAGGTCTGGGTCAGCAACCGCGAGGCGGGGACGATCACCGTGCATGACCCGGCGACACTGGAGGTCCGCCATACGTTGCAAAGCCCGGGATTCCCGATCCGCGTGGCATTCACGGCGGACGGGCGCACCGCGTTGGTGACGAACGCGCGCGCCGCGACACTGTCGGTGATCGATGCCGAGCGCAAACGCGTCGAGCGCACGGTGCCGCTGTCCCGGAAGGGAGTCGACTATCGCGATACCTTGCTCGGCCGTGCCGCCCTGCCGATCGGGGCGATTGCCGATCCGAGCAAACCGCGCGTCTACGTGGCCATCAGCGGTGGCGACGAAATTGCCGTAATCGATACCCAGCGCTGGCGGGTCATCGAACACTGGCCGACGGGCCGCGAACCCGACGCACTTGCCATCGCCAATTGAGTCGACTGTCAGCTTGCCAAAGGAACTCTGGAGGAAAGCCCCTTCGTGAAGGGGTGCCCGAAGGGCGGGATCGGAAGCGCATGGCCGGGACCCGCGATCTGCGAAGCGGATCGTGGGTCGTTTTGGGCGTGGCCCAAAACGGGCGGTGGCCCCGCCGGCTGACCTCGGCACCCGCGTCAGTCGATACCGTTGCTGCCTTCCGGCCCTGGCGGGGTTTTCGACCTAGCGTCGCGAGGGGCCGACGGGGCCACCATGGACAGTTTCATCAAAAGCCCCGCTGTCACGGCGGGGCTTTTCGATCATCTTGAAGCTGGCGGAGAGAGGGGGATTCGAACCCCCGAAGCGCGGTTTAGACGCTTACACACTTTCCAGGCGTGCTCCTTCAACCACTCGGACACCTCTCCGCACCTGGGACTTCGTTGCCCTGAACGCGGCTTCCGGCCGTTTCCAGGGCCGTAAATTCTAGCTGCGGGCGCGCCGACTCACAAGCCGAACCTTTGCAAGGTCCCGGGTCGCAGCCGTCGCGACGGGGCGTGGCAGAATGGCGGCATGTCCTACCTCGTCCTCGCCCGCAAGTGGCGTCCGAAGCGCTTCGCCGAACTGGTGGGGCAGGAGCACGTGGTCCGCGCGCTGACCAATGCGCTCGATTCCGGCCGCGTTCACCATGCCTTCCTGTTCACCGGCACGCGCGGCGTCGGCAAGACCACGATCGCGCGCATCTTCGCCAAATCGTTGAACTGCGAGCGCGGCACCTCCGCCGAACCGTGCGGCGAGTGCGGCGCTTGCCGCGACATCGACTCGGGACGCTTCATCGACCTGCTCGAGATCGACGCCGCCAGCAACACCGGTGTCGACGATGTGCGCGAGGTCATCGACAACGCCCAGTACATGCCCAGCCGCGGTCGGGTGAAGGTCTACCTGATCGACGAAGTGCACATGCTGTCGAAGTCGGCCTTCAACGCGCTGCTGAAGACGCTGGAGGAACCGCCGGGCCATGTGAAGTTCCTGCTGGCGACTACCGACCCGCAAAAGCTGCCGGTGACGGTGCTGTCGCGCTGCCTGCAGTTCAACCTGAAGCGGTTGGACGAGCAGCAGATCCAGGGGCAGATCACGCGCATCCTCGAAGCCGAAGGCATCGCCTCCGAGCCCGGCGCGATCCGCCAGCTCGCCAAGGCCGCCGACGGCAGCCTGCGCGATGGACTGTCGCTGCTCGACCAGGCCATCGCCTACACCGGCGCCAGCAACACCGGTGGCCAGCTCGGTGATGTCGCCGTGGCGGCCATGCTGGGCACCGTGGATCGCACCCACGTCGGCGCTTTGCTGGCGGCCCTGGCCGACGGCGACGGCGAACGGCTGCTGGCCGAAGTGGCGACGCTGGCCGAATTCTCCCCGGACTGGGCCGGCGTCCTGGATGCCGTGGCCGACGCTTTGCATCGCATCCAGGTGCGGCAACTCGTGCCGGGGGCGACGGTGGAAACCGATGGCGTGGATATCGATTCGCTGGCCGCGCGCCTGCGCGCGGAGGTCGTGCAGCTCTGGTACCAGATGGCCTTGAACGGCCGCCGCGATCTGCCGCTGGCGCCGAGTCCGCGTGCCGGTTTCGAAATGTCGTTGCTGCGCATGCTGGCGTTTCGGCCTGCCGAGGGCGAAGGTGCTCGCGTGCCGGTGGGCGGAAACCATGCCGTCGCGCGTGAGCCCGTACAACGTGCCGCGCCTGCCGTCGCTACGCCGGTTGCGCCCGCGCCCGCACCGCGCGAGCGCGTGCCACCTCCGAATCCTTTTGCCCAAGAATCAGCCCAGTCCGAGGCAAGGCCCGAGTCAACCAGGCCGGAAGCGGCCAACCCGATCTCGCCCGAGCCAATGCCGCGCGAACAAGCGCAGGCGCCATCACGCGTCGCCGAACCGGCAAGCCGTCCGGATCCGCTTCCGGCACGCCATGGTTCCGTGGTTGCGCCGGTCGTCGTGCAGGGTGCCGGCATCGCCGATGAGGATGCGTGGCATGCGCTGGTGGCGGCGAGCAGCCTGCGGGGGCCGGCGCGCCTGCTCGCCGAGCATGCCGGCTTCGTCGGCTTCGCCGATGGCGTGTTGAGCCTGTCGCTCTCGCCTACCGACGAACACCTGCGCGGCGATGCGATGGTCAGGATGGTCGCCGACGCGTTGGCCTCCACGCTCGGGGCGGCACCGCAGATCAAGTTCGTGGACGCCGCCCAGCCGGCGGAGTCCCTGCATCGGCGCAACGAGCGCGCCCGCGACGAGCGCCAGGCCGCCGCCGAATCGCTCTTCATGAGCGACCCGGACGTGCAGCGGCTGATCTCGCAGCATGGCGCCAAGGTCGTGCCGGATTCGATCCGGCCGTTCGACGAGAACTGATCGAAACCCATCCGCCGCGCCGCCCGTGCGACGCGGCCATCCCCTCGGACGAGGGGCTTTTCCTTAGACGAGTAGAACGACATGCGTGGAAATATCGCCCAATTGATGCAGCAGGCGCAGAAGATGCAGGAAAACGTGCAGCGCGCCCAGGAAGAGCTGGCCAAGCTCGAAGTCACCGGCAACGCCGGCGGCGGCATGGTCAGCGTCACCATTTCCGGGCGCATGGAGTGTCGCAAGGTGCGCATCGATCCGAGCGTGCTGGCCGATCCCGAGATGGCCGAAGACCTGATCGCCGCAGCTTTCAACGATGCGGTCAACAAGGTCAATGTCGAGTCGCAGGCGAAGATGTCGGCCGCGACCGCCGGCATGCCGGTTCCCCCTGGCATGAAGATGCCGTTCTGATACCAGCCGGTCGCTCCTTCCCGGCGTCATGCCCGCCGATGCGGGACTCCAGAGCCTTGCCGCCAGTTGCGGCGGCACGGCTCAAGTCGCTGGATTCCCTCTGCAGCGGGAATGAGGGGTCGGGGAAACAGCCGCAATGACCTCATCACTCCTCGAACAACTGATCGAAGCCTTTCGCGTACTGCCCGGCGTCGGCCAGAAGTCGGCGCAGCGCATGGCCTACCACGTGCTCGAGCGCGATCGCGCCGGCGGGCAACGCCTGGCGGATGCGCTGGCCGTCGCCGTCGAAAAGATCGGCCAGTGCGAGCGTTGTCGCGACTTCAGCGAGACCGAAGTCTGCTCGACCTGCGCCAGCGCCTCGCGCGATGCGCACCTGTTGTGCGCGGTCGAATCGCCCGCCGATCGCCTCGCCATCGAGCAGGCGACGGGCTTCCGCGGGCTGTATTTCGTATTGCAGGGCCGGCTGTCGCCGCTGGACGGCATCGGCCCGCGCGAACTCGGGCTGGACAAGCTGGCCGCGCGACTGGCCGAAGGCGAAGTGCAGGAGCTGATCATCGCCACCAATCCGACCGTCGAAGGCGAAGCGACCGCGCATTACCTGGCCCAGTTGGCGCGCCAGCACAAAGTGCGTCCCAGCCGCCTCGCCCATGGCGTGCCGCTGGGCGGCGAGCTGGAATACGTCGATCGCGGAACGCTGTCGCACGCCTTCGGCAGCCGCAGCGAGATGATGGAATAGGCGTCGCGCATCTGAGGTGGCGCGCCTTCGTTCCCTGTCCCGATTCGAGCTTCACGCGCTTGCGGCATCATGTGGGCAACTGCCAAGGGACCGAATCATGTCCGACACCATCTTCCACAAGATCATCCGACGCGAGATTCCGGCCGACATCGTCTACGAGGACGAGCACCTGATCGCGTTCCGCGACATCGCCCCACAGGCGCCGGTGCATGTCTTGTTCGTTCCCAAGACCGACGTCTCCACGCTCAACGACCTCCAGCCGTCCCAGGCCGAGGTGATCGGGCGCCTGACGCTGGCCGCCGCGGAATATGCGCGTCAGCAGGGATTTGCCGAGGACGGCTACCGCGTGGTGATGAACTGCAATGGCCACGGTGGCCAGACGGTGTTCCAGGTCCACATGCATCTGGTGGCCGGCGCTCCGCTCGGCCGCTTTGGCACGCCGAGATAAATCCCGTAACCAGGTACGACGACGCCCGGCGGGCCGGGCGTCGGTTGAAAGCCTTGATCAGGGGGCGCTTACCACCAGCCCCACCACGGCCACGGAGCCGGATACGGGTAGATCAAACTGGCCGTTTCACGCAGCGGCCACAGATAGACGACGTCGGCCTCGACACGCGGGAAGCGGTAGTCGTACTGGCCGATGCGGCGGTTCTCGTAACCGCCGAGACGTCCGATGAAGGTCACTTCGCGGTTCCTCTCGAACACCGCCGGGTCATAGAAGCCGGTGCGGCAGGCGAGGAATCGGCCGCCGGTATCGTCGCTGCCCCAGTAGGGTCGGCCGGAACCGTCGAGTTGGCCGGAGATCATCTCGAAGCAGGTGCGGTTGCTCATCGGCTCGACGTGGACGATGCGCCCGCCCCAGCGCACCGTCGCACCGGTGCTGTCGGCCGCGGCGGCTTCGCGCGGCGTGATGGGATTGAAATCGCCCTGCAGCGGCTCGGGCCCCGTGGCGCAGGCGGCGAGCAACAGCGCGCTGAAAGCGAGTACGGCGAAGCGGAACATCATCGGCGTTCTCCAGAGGACCGTTGCTTTGTCGCGGCCTGCGGGTCCGTGCGCGGGCGTTCGGAAGTGGGGCGGTGCGTGCGTAGTGCCTTGGTCAGACTGCGCTGTCGATCGGCATCCGCTGCGCGCCCCCCGGTCTGGCCGTCAGCGTACCGCCAATCAACGAAACGTTCGCTGAGTATTTCCAAGGCCAAGGCCAGGTCCGGACGCGCGAGGCCGACCCGCCGGATCCAGTCCGAAGCGGTCTCGTGGGGTTCGCGTCCAAGCCCCAGGCGACGGTAACGGCGATCGAGCACGTGCCAGGCCCGAAGGACCGGGTCTGCTTCGCGCTGGCCCTGCGCGCTGAGCCACAGCATCCACAGCAGGGCAAGCGAAGCGGTCAGCGCGAACAGCAGCGACAGGTGCGACCCTTCCAGCCGGTCGATGCCCAGAGGCCTGAGCAGTTCCGCCTGGCGGCCGGCATTGAAGCCGACGACCAGATCGTTCCAGCCGCGCCGCAGCCAGTCGCCGGTATTGAGCAGCGAGGTCATGCCCCCGCCGAGCATGTCCCCGCCGGGCGCGCGGTCGGCCAGGGTGTCGTAGATGCGCTCCGGCGCCACCGCCGCGGTCGGGTCAACCCGCACCCAGCCGCGGTCGGGAAGCCAGACCTCGGCCCAGGCGTGCGCATCGGAGCGGCGCACCAGCCAATAGTTGCCGATGGGGTTGCGGTAGCCGCCGGTATAGCCGGTCACCACCCGGGCGGGAATCCCGGCGCCGCGCATCAGCACCACGAAGGAAGAGCTGAAGTGCTCGCAGAAGCCGGCCTTGTAGTCGAACAGGAATTCATCGACGGAATGACGACCCAGCAGCGGCGTTTCGAGCGTGTAGGCGAAGTCGCGCTGCACCCAGGCCAATGCGCGGCGCACGATGGCCTCGTCGTCGCCACCGGCTTCCCGCCGCCATTGCCGGGCCAGCGCGAGCGTGCGCGGGTTGTAGCCGTCGGGCAGCGCCAATGCCATGCCGCGAAGCACTCGCCCGAGCTTGGCCTCGTACTGCTTTGGTTCGGCCGATCGCAGCCGTATGCGGGTCAGCGAACTGACCGGTTTCGACGCGTACAACCCGTGATCCAGGGACAACCGCATGTCCTCGGGCGGCGACATGGGAAGGTCGAGCGCGACCAGTTGCTTGCGATCGGTGGGTTCGATCTCGAGCTCGTAGTCCCAGCGAACCGGTGAAGGCTCGCTGGCGGCGGCCGGAAGGCCGCGCAGCCATTGCGGCTGGGTCCAGCTGCGGCCATCGAAATTCCATAGCACCGGTCCACGCCAATACATCTGCGAGGTATCCGGCGCCGGGCCAAAGAAACGCACACGCAGCGCCGGCGTGTCGTCGGTCATCACGTCGACCCACTCACCCGGCGTCATCCGGTCGGACAAACCCGGACGGGCAAGCGAGCGTTCGGGCACGCCCCACAGCGGCGTGCCCAGTCGCGGGAACAGCCAAAAGACCGACAGGGCCAACGGCAGGCCGATCGCGAGCAGGCGGCCGATGCCGAGCAGGCGCCGCCCGGTCGTGCGTGCCAGGCGGTCGCCGACCTCCAGGTCGGCCAGTGCCTGAAGCGCGGTCAGGGCCAGCACCGTCGCAGCCAGGCCCAGCAGCAGGGACAGCGGCCCCTGGTCGAGCAGGAAAGTCGCGAACGGCGCAAACAAGGCGAACCCGATCATGCTTCGCGCATCGCGCAAGCCCGCGGTTTCGGATGGCTTTACCGCGAGCATGGCGGCCAACAGGGCGCAGCCGGTGTCGCGGCCGAACGAGAATCCGCCGACGCCCAGCACGGTTCCGATCAACGCAAGCGTCAGCACCAGGCGCAGCCATCCCGGCAGCGGCTGGCGCCAGGCCAGCAGGCCGACGACAGCCGCGGTCACCCCGATCAGGCCGCCGAGTTGCGCCGGCAGTTGCAACAGCAGCGGCAGCAGGCAGGCAGCCGACGCGACCAGCGTCCAGCGCCGACTACTGCTGTCCAGTGGAATCGAAGGCTTAGACATGCGGCATCAACGCCAGCGCGCGCAGGCAGGCATGGCGATGGAGCGTGCCGCGCGCCGGACCGATCTCAGGCTGTCCCGGCAGCAGCAAACGATAACGGCGGCCGTCGCGTTCGGCCTCGTCGACCCAGCGCGCCAGACGCGCGATCCGGGCTTCGTACGCGATGCCCGGCATCTGGCGCCAGTCCAGCACCACGTCCGCGCCGACGGGGCGCTCGTACTCGCGCACGATCAGCATGTCGCGACGCGCCGAGGGCTTCCATGCGATGGCCCGCTTCGAATCGCCGGGCCGATACGCGCGCAGGTGGTGGACGTCATCGCCGCTGGCATGCAGGCGACGCTGCACTTGTTCGCCGATGCCTGCCGGCAGCGGGGGGGCGTGGGTTTCCGGGGCCGGATACACCAGCAGCGGCGTTTCGGGCCAGACATAGGACCAGGCCCGCGCCAGGCCCAGGGGACGCGTCGTCGACAGGCGCAGGCGCGGCAGGTCGAACCAGCCGCGTTGTTCGGTGGCGAACACGACGTCGACTTCGCCACGACCCTGGTCCAGGTCCAGCACGCCCGCCCTGGCATCCAGTGCCCCGTCGTCGTCGACACGCAGCCCGCGTCGCAGGCGTTTGGGCGGAGCGTTGACATGCACGCGGACCGTCATCGGTGCGCCAGCGGCCACGGGTTCCGCATCGATGGCATTGACCTCCAGGCCGGTGAGCTGCAGTTGCGCCGCGATCAGGCTCGCCAGCCCCGCACCAGCCAGCAGCAGGGCCAGCAGCAGGGCGGGATTGTTGTTGTAGTTCAACGAACCGGCGGTCATGGTGAACAGCAACGTCGCGTAGAACAGGCCGAAGCGCGTGGGCAGCACGTAGACGCGCCGGCGATCGAGACGGGCGGGCAGGGATTCGGGATCGCGCGGACGTGTCAGACCCGTGCGCAGCGCGGTCCGAAGGCGCGACCGGCGCTTCATGCTCAGTCCACCGGCACCGCGTGCAGGATCGACTTGGCCAGCGTGGCGTCGTCGCCGGCATTGGCGTCGGCCACGAGCCGATGGGCCGCCACGGGCGCGAACAGCGCCTGCACGTCCTCGGGCAGCACATGCGTGCGACCCAGCAGCAATGCGTACGCACGAGCGGCATGCAGCAGCGACAGGCCGGCGCGCGGCGACAGGCCCACGCGCACGCCCGGATGGCGACGGCTGCGCGCCAGCAGGCTCTGGACGTAGGCGATCAATGCGTCGCTGGCATGCACCGCGTTCACGGCCCGGCGTGCCGCGATCACGTCGTCGCTGCCCAGCGAGGGCAGTGTCTGGGCGATGAGGTCGCGACGGTCGCCGCCGGCCAGCAGGTCGCGCTCGGCGGCATCACCCGGGTAGCCCAGGGTGAGACGAAGTTGGAAACGGTCGAGTTGCGAATCCGGCAGTGGGTAAGTCCCGGACAGGTCCACCGGATTCTGCGTGGCGATCACGAAGAACGGCTCGGGCAGGGCATGCGTGGTGCCGTCGACGGTGACCTGGTGCTCGGCCATCGATTCCAACAGCGCGCTCTGTGTCCGCGGCGGGGCGCGATTGATCTCGTCGGCCAGCAACACCTGCGTGAATACCGGACCAGGATGGAACTCGAAGCGCCTTGCCTGCGGGTCGAACACCGACACGCCGACGACATCGGCCGGCAACAGGTCGGAGGTGAACTGCACGCGCTGGAACTCCAGTCCGAGCGTGGCGGCCAGTGCGTGAGCGAGGGTAGTCTTGCCCAGTCCGGGCAGGTCCTCGATCAGCAGATGCCCACCCGACAGCAGCGCGACGAAGGCCAGGCGGACTTCGTGCGGTTTCCCCAGCACCAGGGAGTTGACCTGCTTCTGTGCCCGATCGAGGGCAGCGCGCAGGTCATCGGTTAGCATGGCCGGCGCGGACGGGGATGCTGCCATCGAGTCTCTCCTGTGATGGCCAGAGTGTAGCGAGGTAGCGAACGGATGCGTGGTGAAGATCGGGTGCGACGCGGGTTCTGGACGCTTTGGGGCGCCGTGTTGCTGCTCAAGCTCGCCATCGCCTGGCGGCTGCCTCTTTTTGTCGACGAGGCCTTCTATTGGCTCGAAGGACAACACCTTGCCGCCGCGTATTCCGATCTGCCGGGTCTCACCGCCTGGCTGACACGACTGGGCACATGGCTGGGGGGAAGCGACAGCGCGCTGGCGTTGCGTTCCCCGTTCCTGCTGATCGGCGCGTTGGTGCCGCTGCTGACGGTGCGCATCACCGCACGCGAATTCGGCGCGCTGGCCGGCTGGCAGGCCGGTTGCTTCGCGCTGTTGTTGCCGTTGTCCGGCACGCTGGGGCTGATGGCATTGCCCGACGCCGCGATGGCGCTGGCGACCCTGCTGTGCATCGATGCCGGCGCGCGCCTGCTGCGCGAAGTGCGCGCGTCCTCGTCGCTGGAACTGGCCGCCGGCCTCGCACTCGGTGCGTTGAGCCACTACCGCTTCATCGCCGTGATCGGCGTCGGATTCCTTGCTTTGCTCGCCATGCCCGAAGGCAGGCGCGCGCTGCGCGACGTGCGGGTCTGGATCGCGATCGCCATCGGCGCCTCGGCGTGGGTGCCGCTGGTCGCGTGGAACTTCGACAACGCCGATGCCGGCCTGCGTTTCCAGCTCGTCGATCGGCATCCCTGGGCATTCCACGTCGACGGCCTGTGGTTCGTCGTGATCCAGGCCTTGCTGGTGACGCCGCCGTTGTTCGTGGCGCTGATGGTCGCCGGCTGGCGCGATCGCGATGGCGTCATTCCCGCCGCACGCTATTTCGCGATGCTGGGTGGCGGAGTGGTGCTGGGATTCTTCGGGCTCGGCTTCTTCGCCGATACCGAGCGGGTCAGCTTCCATTGGCCCATGCCAGGTTACCTGGCCCTGCTGCCCCTGCTGCCGGCGATGCTGGCCACGTGGCCTCGCACCCTGCGTCGCGTGACGTGGTGGACGGCGGCAGCGGGATTGGTCGTGTTCCTTGGCTACTACGTTGCGGTGTCACGGCCGGACGTTCGCGCACGCAGTGCGGCGCAGAAGTGGTATCCGGCCAACTTCGCCGGTTGGAACCCATTGGCCGGAGCGGTGCGCAAGCAGCTTGCGTCGATGCCGGCGGGAACCCGCGTGGTGGCCGACAACTTCAAGATTGCCGCCGAACTCGGTTTCGCGCTGGGCGATGCCAACATTCCGGTGCTCGACCATCCGCTCAACCACAAGCACGGGCGCGCCCCGCAGTTGAAGTTATGGGGCTTGCAGACACGCGGCCGCGAAGATTGGGCCGCCGCGCCGGTATTGCTGGTCGTCGGCGCCAGTGAAGTGGAGTACAAGAACCTGCTTGCGCGTTACCACGCCTTATGCGCGATGGTCGGCCCGCTGCCGCCGCCGCGTGTGCTGAACATCGATCATGGACGGCAGCGGTTCCTGTTGTTCGCGCTGGACCAGCCGAATTCGGCGGTATCGGGCGAATGCACTGCGCCGGCGATGGCGTGGATCGACACGCCGGTGAGCGGTGCGCGGGTGCCGCGGCGCTTCGAGTTGAGCGGCTGGGCCTTCAAGGACGGCGTCGGCCTGGATCGCGTCGAAGTGATGCTGGACGGCAAAGTGATCGCGCCGGTCGCCTATGGGCGCGAATCTCCCGGTGTGCAGATTTACTGGAAGATCAGCAACGATCCGCAGCATCCGCGCGTGGGATTCGCGTTGCAGGTCGAATTGCCTGCGCAGGCCGCTGGGCGCCATTGGCTGGGTCTGCGCCTGCACTCGCGCGATGGCAGCGTCGAGGACTGGTCCGAGCAACCGATAGAAGTCCGATGAATTCGCGGACCCGTAAGGTCTCGGCTAGGGAAGGGTGAAGCCTGCTTCGCGCAGCAGTCGCGCGGTCGCGATCAGCGGCAACCCGATCAGTGCCGTCGGGTCCTGCGAATCGATCGCCTCGAACAGCGTGATGCCAAGGCCCTCCGACTTGAAACTGCCGGCGCAGTCGAAAGGTTGTTCGGCATCGACGTAGCGGGCTATCTCGTCTGGGGCCAGCGCGCGGAAGCGTACGGTCGTCGTGTCCAGGGCCTGCAACGGCGTCCGTCCGGCGCGCGCCAGGCAAATGCCGGTGCGAAATCGCACGCTGCGCCCGGCCATCGCACTGAGTTGTGCGATGGCAGCCTCGCGGCCGCCAGGTTTGCCGAGCGTGCCTCCGTCGAATTCCGCCACCTGGTCCGAGCCGATGACCCAGGCCTGCGGATTCAGCAAAGCGACCGCTTCGGCCTTGGCGGACGACAGCCGTGTGGCCATGGCGAGAGGCGTTTCGCCCGACAGCGGGGTCTCATCGGTATCCGGACGCGCCGTATCGAAAGGCAGGCCGAGCCGGTTCAGCAACTCGCGGCGATATCGAGAGGTCGAGGCCAGGATCAGGAGCGACATGAATGAGCGATCAGGCCATCGGAGCGCGGGCGCGCTCGATACGGATGAGCTGTTGCTCGATCCGGCCGCGGGCAGCGTCGATCGAGCTTCGCACCTCGGCCAGTTGCGCCAGCGAGGCGTCGCGGCCGTGATCGCGCAGCCACAGGCGCTGGCGCAGCATCTCGCGCATGGCCTCTCCGACGGGGTCCTCGCCCCGATCGCCGGCAATGGCCTCGATTTCGGCCCGGGCGGCCCGCAGCCGCGCCTCCAGGGCGTCGGCGGCGTCCAGTACCTCGCGGACTGCACGCTCATGCGGGTTCGGCCGACGCCGCAGGGCCAAGGCGGCGGCAAGGGCCACAATGGCGAGAAGCAGGAGGAGCAGGGAGTCAGACACGGCGCGGTACAGGGCAGGGAAGGAAGGCTCCAGTCTGAACGCTTCCGGTCGCCGTCGCCAAATCCCCGCGCAGACAGGGGCTTAGGTTTGACAGGGGCGGCCACGGCCCGTAGCATTCTCCGGCTTATGTCAGCGCACCTGCCCGAGATGCTCGATGCTTGGCGCATGGTCACGGCCCGGCGCGGTGTAGAAGGCCGCCTGCCGTTGTCCGCGCTGACGCGGCTGCGGGACAGCCTGCTCGATACGGAAGGTGAGGTGCGCTTCGCGCTCGATTTCGATCGCGATGAACTGCAGGTGCCCTACGTCGAGTTGCGCATCGAAGCCGGACTGCCGCTGGTATGCCAGCGCAGCCTGGAACGGTTCCTGTTGCCGGTGAACATCGTGCAGCGGCTCGGTCTCATACGCGATGAAGCGGACGAGGCTGCGCTGCCGCCGGGTTACGAACCGCTGCTGGTGCCGGAAGACGGCATGCTGCGGCCTTCCGAGCTGGTCGAGGATGAACTGATCCTCGCCATCCCGGTCGTGCCGATGGCGCCTGGCACGGATGCGATGGAACGCGATTGGCCGGCCGACGAAGCCGAGCAGGAGCGCGCCAACCCGTTCGCCGCCCTGGCGGCGTTGAAGCACAAAAAATAGTTTTCGCGGTTTTAATTTTCGCGCTTTCACGAATTCGTTTTCAGTTTCCTTGGAGCAAGACCATGGCTGTTCAGAAGTCCCGCGTTTCCCCGTCCAAGCGCGGCATGCGCCGTTCGCACGATGCGCTGAGCGCCAAGCAGCTGGCGACCGACCCGACCACGGGCGAGACCCATCTGCGTCACCACGTCACCGCCGACGGCTACTACCGTGGCAAGAAGGTGATCGATACCCAGACCAAGGTCGTCGACGAAGAGTAATCTTCGCGTCCTGCCGCGCCGCGCGCTGCCTTCGTGCGGTGCGCGGGCTGCCGCTGATCTGACAATCCGGATCCACGGCCGCTGTGCGGCGAGGTATCCCGTCCACTTCACGAGGCGGGCCTTGGCAACGGTTTCGCAGCGGAGTGGAGATGACTGAGCAGGCGGCTTCAGGTTCACAGGTGTTTGCCCGTATCGCGGGCACCGGCAGCTACCTGCCGGAAAAAGTGCTGACCAACGACGATCTGGCCAAGATCGTCGATACCAATGACGAATGGATCGCGGCCCGTACCGGCATCCGCGAGCGTCACATCGCCGCCGAAGGCGAAACCACCAGCGACCTCGCGTTCCACGCGGCGACGCGCGCGCTGGAAGCGGCCGGCATCACGGCCCAGGAGATCGACCTGATCGTGGTCGGCACGACCACCCCGGACCTCATCTTTCCCTCGACCGCCTGCCTGCTGCAGCACCGCCTCGGTGCCGCTGGCTGCCCCGCGTTCGACGTCAATGCCGCCTGTTCGGGCTTCATCTACGCGCTGACGGTTGCCGACAAATTCATCCGCTCCGGCGCTGCCAAGACGGTGCTGGTCGTCGGCGCGGAGACGTTGACCCGCATGCTCGACTGGAGCGATCGCGCGACCTGCGTGCTGTTCGGCGATGGTGCGGGCGCAGTTGTGCTGAAGGCCGATACCGAGACCGGCATCCTCAGCACGCACATGCACGCTGATGGCGCCAAGAAGGAACTGCTGTGGAACCCCGTCGGCGTATCGGTCGGCTTCAAGCCGGAAGAACACAACGCCGGCGTGCGCGTGCTGATGACCGGCAACGAGGTATTCAAACATGCGGTCAAGGCGCTCGACTCGGTCGTCGAGGAAGCGCTGGAAGCCAACGGCCTGGATCGCCACGAGATCGATTGGCTGATCCCGCACCAGGCCAACCTGCGCATCATCGAAGCCACGGCCAAGCGCCTGGACATGCCGATGGATCGCGTCGTGGTCACCGTCGACAGGCACGGCAACACCTCCTCCGGCTCGGTGCCGCTGGCGCTGGACGAAGCGGTCCGTACAGGCAAGGTCCAGCGCGGCCAATTGCTGCTGTTGGAGGCTTTCGGTGGCGGCTTTACCTGGGGCTCGGCGCTGCTGCGCTACTGAGTCCGCGAGTCAAACCATGCGACGCCTCCGCCGGCAACGGCGGGGGCGTTTCATTTTTGCGACACCGGCCCGGCCACAGTACGTGCCGGTACAGACGACCTAGAGCAAACACTCGTATCATGCGCACTCTTTTCGCAGGGATTCACGCGTGACCGATTCATCCTCCGCGCAGCTGGCATTGGTTTTTCCCGGCCAGGGCTCGCAATCGCTGGGCATGCTGGCCGAGCTGGCCGAGCTGCATCCGCAGGTGCGCGAGACCTTCGCTGAAGCCAGCGACGGCGCCGGTGCCGACTTGTGGGCGCTGAGCCAGGGTGGTCCCGAGGAAATGCTCAACCGCACCGAATACACCCAGCCGGCGCTGCTTGCCGCGGGCGTGGCGGTGTGGCGCCTGTGGCAGCAACGCGGCGGTTCGCAGCCGTCGGTGCTGGCCGGGCACAGCCTGGGCGAATACACCGCGCTGGTCGCGGCCGGTGCGTTGTCGCTGAAGGACGGTGCGCATCTGGTGCGCCTGCGCGGCCAATTGATGCAGGATGCTGCGCCCGCCGGCACCGGTGCGATGGCGGCCGTGCTCGGCGCCGAGGACGCGCTGGTGCAGGAAGTCTGCGCGGCGGTTTCCGGCAGTGAGGTCGTGGTGCCTGCCAACTACAACTCGCCGGGCCAGATCGTGATCGGCGGCCATGCGGCCGCGGTCGACCAGGCGCTGGCGATGCTCGCCGAGCGCGGCGTGCGCAAGACGGTCAAACTGGCGGTGAGCGTGCCCTCGCACACGCCGCTGATGCGTGACGCCGCCAATCGCTTGGCCGAAGCGATGGCCGGCCTGGCTTGGCACGCCCCCAAATTGCCGGTCGTGCAGAACGTCGATGCGCGCACCCATGACAGCACCAATGCGATTTGCGATGCGCTGGTGCGCCAACTGTACCTGCCGGTGCAGTGGACTGGTTGTGTGCAGGCGCTGGCGTCACGCGGCGTCACGCGCATTGCCGAATGCGGCCCGGGCAAGGTCCTGGCCGGTCTGGTCAAGCGCATCGACAAGTCGCTCGACGCGCGTGCACTCGGCACGCCGGGCGAGTTCGAAACCGCTATCGAAGAATGGAAGAACGCATGAGTCACCATGACGTATTGAAGGGCGAGGTCGCCTTGGTCACTGGCGCCAGCCGCGGCATCGGCGCCGCCATCGCCGACGAACTGGCGGCGCAGGGCGCGACCGTCATCGGCACGGCCACCTCCGAGGCCGGCGCCAAGGCGATCGGCGAACGCCTGGCCGCGCATGGCGGCCATGGCCGCGTCCTCGACGTCGGCGACGGCGCTTCGATCGGCGCGCTGATCGAGAGCATCGGCAAGGAGATCGGCCCGATCTCGATCCTGGTCAACAATGCCGGCATCACGCGCGACAACCTGTTGATGCGGATGAAGGACGAAGACTGGCAGGCCATCCTCGACACCAACCTCACCAGCGTCTACCGCAGCAGCAAGGCGGTGATACGCTCGATGATGAAGGCGCGCAAGGGCCGCATCATCAACATCGCCTCGGTGATCGGCGTGACCGGCAATGCCGGCCAGGCCAACTATGCGGCGGCCAAGGCCGGCATCATCGCCTTCAGCAAGTCGCTAGCGAAGGAGATCGGCAGTCGCGGCGTCACCGTCAACGTGGTCGCGCCGGGTTTCATCGACACCGACATGACCAAGGCGCTTCCGGAAGACGCCAAGAACGCGATGCTCGGGCAGATCGCGCTTGGCCGTTTCGGCGAGCCGGCCGATATCGCCCGCGCGGTGGCCTTCCTGGCCGGCCCGTCGGCGGCCTACATCACCGGCGAGACCCTGCACGTCAACGGCGGCATGTACATGCCCTGAGGCGGCCCGGGGCCGGCGGTAAGCGGCCCTAACCACTTGAACCCAAAGGGCTTTGGCGTATGCTCGCCAAGTCTGTTGTTTCCATTAGACTATTTCGTCGAATATCCCGTCCCGGGAGGAGTGAGAACCCATGAGCAGCATCGAAGAGCGCGTCAAGAAGATCGTAGTCGAACAGCTTGGCGTTAAAGAAGAAGAAGTCACCAACAACGCTTCGTTCGTCGACGATCTCGGCGCTGACTCGCTCGACACCGTCGAGCTGGTGATGGCCCTCGAAGAAGAGTTCGAGTGCGAGATTCCGGACGAGGAAGCCGAGAAGATCACCTCGGTGCAGCAGGCAATCGACTACGTCAAGTCGCACGTCAAGTCGTAAGCGCCTGACGGGAGCGGGTCTTCACGGCCGACGTGCTTCCAGAAAGTCAAACCGGGGCCGCTATTGCGGCCCCGCGTTTTATCGGCCGGCCAGTACGCCGGCGTAGTGTTCGTAGATGGAGTGTTCCATGTCCAATAGCAGGCCCAACAGTAGGCGTGTAGTCGTCACCGGCCTCGGCATCGTCTCGCCCCTCGGCAACGACCTGGCCAGCAGCTGGGACGGCATCGTCAACGGCCGCTCCGGCATCGGCCCGATCACCCATTTCGACGCTTCCTCCTTCACCACCCGCATCGCCGGTGAAGTGCGCAACTTCGACATCACCCAGTGGGTGAGCCCGAAGGATGCGAAGAAGATGGAGGAGTTCATCCATTACGGCGTCGCCGCCTCGATGATGGCGATGCAGGATGCGGGCCTCACTGTCGACGACTCCAACGCCGAGCGCATCGGTGCGCTGATCGGCTCTGGCATCGGCGGCCTGCTCGGTATCGAAGAGCAGACGGTGAAGTACCACGAGGGCGGTCCGCGCAAGGTGTCCCCGTTCTACGTGCCCAGCACCATCATCAACATGCTGCCCGGCCAGGTTTCGCTGTTGACCGGTATCAAGGGCCCCAATTTCTCGGCCGTTTCGGCCTGTGCCACCGCCAACCATTCCATCGGCATGGCGATGCGCATGATTCAGTACGGCGATGCCGACGTGATGGTCGCCGGTGGCGCCGAGCGCGGTTCCTCGCCGACCTCGGTCGCCGGCTTCTGCTCGATGAAGGCGATGTCCACGCGCAACGACGACCCGACCCGCGCCTCGCGTCCGTGGGACAAGGATCGCGACGGCTTCGTGCTGGGCGACGGCGCCGGCATCCTGATCCTGGAAGAGTACGAGCACGCCAAGGCGCGCGGCGCACGCATCTACTGCGAGCTTGCCGGCTTCGGCGCCAGTTCCGATGCTTTCCACATGACCGCCCCGAGCGAGAACGGCGAAGGTCCGGCGCGCTGCATGGTCGCCGCGATGAAGGACGCCGGCGTCAACGCGCAGGACGTGGGCTACCTCAACGCACACGGCACTTCGACGCCGCTGGGCGACCTCGCCGAGACGCTGGCGATCAAGCGCGCGCTCGGCGATTACGCCTACAAGACCATGGTCAGCTCGACCAAGTCGATGACCGGCCACCTGCTCGGCGCCGCCGGCGGCGTGGAAGCCATCTTCTCGGTGCTGGCGCTGCATCACGGCATCATTCCGCCGACCATCAACCTGGACCAGCCGGGCGAAGGTTGCGACCTGGACTACGTACCCAACGTGGCGCGAGAGGCCAAGGTCGACATCGCCGTCTCCAACGGTTTCGGCTTCGGCGGCACCAACGGTACGCTGGTGTTCAAGCGGCTCTGACAGTCGATCAAAGCGGTCCCGAAACGATCCCCGCTGCGGCGGGGATCGTCGTTTGCGGGAATCGCGATTCCTTCCAGCCCCGACGATCGCCCGAAACGCGGTCTAATACGCCATGCTCCTGACCCGATCCCTGCCGCTGCCGGTCGACCTGCTGTCGCTGCAGCGCCTCATGCCGCAGCGCTATCCGCTGCTGCTGGAATCCACCGCGCATGGCACCGCACAGGGACGCTGGGACCTGCTGCTGGTCGGCAGCGGCCAATCGCTTCGCCTGGATGCGGATGGCGTCACGCGCGATGCGCAGGGAGTCTCGCTCGAGGCGGATTTCTTCACCGCACTGGACGAAGCCTGGCAGGCGCAGCGCGTCGCGCGCGACGAGCCGCGCTGGCCTTTCCGTGGTGGCTGGGCGCTGCTGCTGGGATACGAGGCCGCGGCCCAGGTTGAGCCCGTGCTGAAATTGCCGCGCGCGGCCGGAGGCCTGCCGGTGGCATTGGCACTGCGTTGCCCGGCGGCGGTGCTGCGAGATCACACCACCGGCGACTGCGTGGTAGTGGCCGAGCCGCAGCATGAGGCACTGCTGCGGCAAGTGCTGGGTGATGCGGAAACGGCCGCGCGACTGTCGTCGTTGCCGCCGTGGCAGCCACCGGGCGCGATCGAAGAAGACGAACCGCAGCGTTACCTCGACGGCGTGCAGCGCGTGTTGGATTACCTGGCCGCCGGCGATGTCTTCCAGGTCAACCTGTCGCGCGGCTGGCGCGCGCGTTTCGATGCGCCACTGGAACCGGCGGCATTGTTCCAGCGCCTGCGCGAGAACAACCCGGCGCCGTTCGCGGGTGTGTTCGCCAGCGAAGACTGGGCGGTGGTCAGCGCCTCGCCCGAGCGCTTGGTGTCGGTGCGAGGCGATGTGGTTGAAACCCGGCCGATCGCCGGCACGCGGGCGCGCTTCGCCGGCGATGACGATGCCGCGCGCATCCAGGAACTGGTCGGACATCCGAAAGAGCGTGCCGAGCATGTGATGCTGATCGACCTGGAACGCAACGATCTCGGCCGCGTCTGCATGCCGGGAACCGTCGAGGTCGACGAGTTGATGACGGTGGAGAGTTATGCGCACGTGCACCACATCGTCAGCAACGTGCGCGGTCGACTGCGATCCGATGCGACGCCGGGGCAGCTGATCCGCGCCGTGTTTCCGGGCGGCACCATCACCGGCTGCCCCAAAGTAAGGTGCATGCAGATCATCGCCGAGCTGGAAAGCGTCGGCCGCGGCGCGTACACCGGTGCGATGGGCTGGCTCAATCGCGACGGCGACCTCGACCTGAACATCCTGATCCGCAGCGCGGAACTGGAAAGAAACACCGACGAAGGCGACGTGCTGCGCTTCCGCACCGGCGCCGGCATCGTGTTCGACTCGGTTCCCGAGCGCGAGCTCGACGAAACCCGAGCCAAGGCGCGCGGCATGCTGCGCGCGCTGGGAGTGGCCGGGTGACATCGTCGATCCGCTACTTCGCGGGCAATCGCCGGGTCGATACGTTGCCCGACCACGATCGCGGGTTGGCCTATGGCGATGGCCTGTTCGAAACCATGCGTGCCTTCCGCGGAGGCGTGCCGTGGTGGGTGCCCCATTGGCAGCGGCTCCGGCGCGGTGCTCAGGCACTACGGCTGGCGCTACCGGACGAGAATCTCGTCCGCGTCGAAGGCGAACGCCTGCTCGAAAGCGGCGACGGCGTGCTCAAGCTGATCGTCACCCGGGGCGCTGGCGGACGCGGTTATGCCGCGCCAACCGATGCCGAGCCCCATTGGACCCTGTCGAAGCATCCGCTGCCGCCGCCGGCGCCGGCATCGGGGCTGGCGCTGCGCTGGTGCGACACGCGGCTGGCGATGCAGCCGGCATTGGCCGGCATCAAGCACTGCAACCGGCTCGAGCAGGTCCTGGCGCGTAGCGAATGGGACGATCCGACGGTGCATGAAGGCCTGCTGCGCAGCGCCGACGGCGACGTGGTCAGCGCCACCGCTGCCAACGTATTCGTCCTGTACGAAGGCACCTGGAAGACACCGCTGGTCGATCGCTGCGGAATCGCCGGCGTCTGCCGCGCCTGGGCCCTGGCGGCGCTGGATGCCGCTCAGTCGCGCCTGGCTGTGACCGATGTCGAAGCGGCTGACGCGGTTTTCCTGTGCAATGCCGTGCGGGGTATCCTGCCGGTGGCGCGACTGGGCGCGCGCTCATGGCGGACGCATCCGCAGGTAATGGAACTGCAACGCCGATTGGCCGCCGAGCATCCCGCATTCGGCACGGAGGTTTCGTGAGTCGAAAAACTGGCCGCCGCCTCGGCGGTTTCTTCCTGCTGATCCTGTTGGCCGCGGCCATCGGGGCAGGGCTGCTGTGGCAGCGCTACACCCGCTTCGCCGATGCTCCGATGACGGGGCTGGAGGAGGGCGACAGCGTGGTGGTGGAGTCCGGCGATTCGCTGCCGATCGTGGTGCGCAAACTGCGCGAGGCGGGCGTAAGCGCGGGCGATCCGGTCGAGTGGCGCGCATTGGCCAGGCAGCTTGGCGCCGCCGGCAAGTTGCAGGTGGGCGAGTACGCGCTGGAACCCGGCACCTCGCCGCGCGAACTGCTGGTCGCGATGCGCGACGGCAAGGTGATCAGCCATCGCTTCACCATCGTCGAAGGCTGGAACATTCGCGAGCTGCGCACGGCGCTGGCCAAGGCGGAACTGATCGAACACGAAACCGGCAAGCTGACCGATGCCGCGCTGATGAAGGCGCTGGGCCAATCGGGCCAGCATCCCGAAGGGCGTTTCCTGCCGGAAACCTACCTGTACACCCGCGGCGACAGCGACCTGGACGTGCTCAAGCGCGCGCACGCCGCAATGGCCAAGGCGCTGGACGCGGCCTGGCAGCAACGCCGGCCGGACAGCGTGCTGAAGACCCGGGACGAACTGCTCACCCTGGCTTCGATCGTCGAGAAGGAAACCGGCATCGCCGAGGAGCGGCCGCGCATCGCCGGCCTGTTCGAGCGGAGGCTGCGGATCGGCATGCGTTTGCAGACCGATCCGACCGTGATTTACGGCATGGGCGCCGGCTATGACGGCAACATCCGCAAACGCGACCTGCAGACCGATACGCCCTACAACACCTACACCCGCGCCGGCCTGCCGCCGACGCCGATCGCGATGCCGAGCGGGGATGCGCTGCAGGCCACGGCGCAACCGGCTTCAGGCGAGGACGTGTTCTTCGTGGCTGTTGGCGATGGCAGCGGCCGTCACCTGTTCGCCCGGACGCTGGCCGAGCATGAGGCCAACGTGCGCAGCTACCTGCAGCGGTACCGGCAGGCGCAGCAGGCGCGCGCGGCCTCTCCGCGAGATGCATCGCAGCGTGAAGCATCGCAAGGCGACTCCTCGCAGGGAACGCAATGACGCTGCACACCTATCCCCGCTTCATCACGCTCGAAGGCGGCGAGGGCGCCGGCAAGTCCACCGTGCTGTCCGCGCTGCGCGAGGTGCTGCACGAAACGGGCCATGAAGTGGTCAGCACGCGCGAACCCGGCGGCACGCCGTTGTCCGAACAGATCCGTGGCCTGCTGCTGGACCCGCATCATGAGACACCGACCATCGACACGGAGCTGCTGCTGATGTTCGCGGCACGCGCCCAGCACGTGCGCGAGACGATCCTGCCGGCGCTGGAGCGCGGCGCATGGGTGATCAGCGACAGATTCACCGATGCCAGTTATGCCTACCAGGGAGCGGCACGCGGGGGGGATCCTGTATTCATCGCCGAACTGGAGCGCCGCGTGGTCGGCATCGCACCGGCGCTGACACTGCTGCTCGATGTGCCCGTGGATATCGGTTTGCAACGGGCGCGTGGGCGCGGCGCTGCCGATCGCATCGAGGGCGAGCGCGACGACTTCTTCGAGCGCGTGCGCGAAGGCTACCTGGCCCGTGCCGGGGCCGAGCCTGCGCGCTTCCGCGTGATCGATGCCACGCAGTCGCCGCAATCCGTAGCTGCCGATGCGGTGGCGCACGTGCGCCGGCTGATCGGGCAGAGTTCATGAGCATGCCGACCGCCGCTTTCGCGCCCTGGCAGCGCCGCATCTATGACCAGGCGACGGCGGCGCTCGACTCCGGCCGGTTGGGGCATGGCTTGTTGTTCTGCGGCCCGCAGCAACTGGGCAAGCGCGCCGTCGCCGAGCGACTGGCGCAGCGCACGCTATGCCAGCAGCGCGACGCCGCCGGCGAGCCCTGCGGCACGTGCCGCAGCTGCCATCTGCTGGCGGCTGGCACGCATCCGGATTTCCAGGTCATCTCGTTCGTCCTCAACAAGGAGGGCACGCGGCTGCGCACCGAGATCGTCATCGAGCAGATCCGCCGGCTGTCCGAACAAATGGCGCTGACGCCGCAATACGGCGGTGCGCAGATCGCGATCATTGAACCAGCCGACGCGATCAACCACGCCGCCTGCAACGCGCTGCTGAAGACGCTCGAGGAACCGGTGCCGGGTCGCTACCTGTGGCTGGTGAGCGCGCATCCGGCGCGCCTGCCGGCCACGATCCGCAGCCGCTGCCAGCGGCTCGAGTTCCGCCTGCCTCCGCAGGCCGAGGCGATGGCCTGGCTGAATGCGCAGGGCCACAGCGCGGCGGCCGTGCGCGAGGCGCTGGATGCGGCGCGCGGACACCCTGGCCTGGCCCACGAATGGCTGCAGGGCGATGGGCTGAAACTGCGCCGTGAAGTGGCCGCCGACCTGGCCAAGCTCGGACGCGGCGAGGCTTCAGCGGGCGAGGTCGCGCAGCGCTGGGTCGGAGACGAGAATGCCGCCCTGCGCCTGCGCCATGCCGCGGACCTGGCCGTAGCCGAAGTTGCCGGCTTGACCGACCCGGTGCGAGCGCGCAGTCTGGCCGCATGGTTCGATCAGGCGAACCGGACCCGCGATCTGTTGCGGACCACGGTCCGCGCCGATCTGGCGGTCATCGAATTGTTGTTGGCCTGGCGCGGCGTCGAAGCCGGGCAGGTGCATGGGGGGAGCAGAAAATGAATGGCATGGCGACAGCGGGCGGTGGCGGTGGCGCACGGCAGGGCATCCTGTCGCTCGCGATCAAGGACAAGGCGGCGCTGTACAGCGCCTACATGCCGTTCGTGCGTCACGGCGGCATCTTCGTCGCCACGCCCAAGCGTTATTTCATCGGCGATGAGGTATTCCTGCTGCTGACGCTGCCCGAATCGACCGAGCGCCTGCCGGTAGCGGGCAAGGTCGCCTGGGTGACGCCGGTCGGTGCACAGGGCAATCGTCCTGCCGGCATCGGCGTGCAGTTCGCCGACAGCGCCGAAGGCGAGGCGGTAAAAAGCAAGATCGAGACGCTGCTGGCGGGGACGCTGAACGCGGAGCGGGCCACCAGCACCATGTAACCACCACATGCAAGACGGGCATCGAACCCGGCTTGTCCGTTCTGTGGTTTGCCGATAATTCCCGAGTCGACGCAACGAAGCCGCCCGATGGGCGGCTTCGTTCATTGGGGCGCAGCTTGCATGGAATTCAGGGCCGAAGTGCGGCCGAATCCCAGCCGGGTCGCGGCGCGAACCGGTCGCCATATCGCGCGTGCAGCAGCTTCAGTCGTGTCAGCAGCGCATCGGCGCCCGCTTCGCGGATGTACTGGATCGGGCCGCCGCGGAACGGGGCGAAACCGGTGCCGAAGATCACGCCGGCATCGAGCAGGTCGGCATCGGCGACCACCCCATCGTGCAGGCACGCAACGGCCTCGTTGAGCAGCGGCAGGATCAGGCGGTCTTCCAAGTCGGAAGGCGTCTGGTAGTCCTTCGGCAACTCCGGCTTCACGGCTTTGCCGTTCTCCCACTTGTACAGGCCCTGGCCATCCTTCTTGCCGCGCTTGCCGGGCTCCGGCGGCGTCGACAACGAGGCCGGGATGGGCAGGCCGAGGAACGGCGCCAGTTCCGCGCCGACGCCTGCGGCGACGTCCAGGCCGACCGTATCGATCAGTTCGATCGGCCCCATCGGCATGCCGAACTTCACCGCCGCCTTGTCGATCGCCGGCCCCGGGATGCCTTCGGCGTATGCGGTGGCCGCCTCCAGCATGTACGGGAACAGCACACGATTGACGAGGAAACCGGGCGTTCCCGCGACCGGTACCGGCAATTTGTCGATGGCCTTGCAGAACGCCGCCAGGCGCAGTTCGGTCTGCGGCGCCACGGCGTCGTGACGGATGATTTCCACCAGCGGCATCAACGCGACCGGGTTGAAGTAGTGCAGCCCCGCGAACTGCGCAGGATGCGCGATGTGCTCGCGCAACTCGGTCAGCGGAATCGAGGAAGTGTTGGTGGTCAACAGCGCATCGGGTTTCATGCGCGGTTCGACCGTCGTGTACAGCTCGCGCTTGGCTTCGGCCTTTTCGATGATCGCCTCGATAACGAGGTCAGCCTGTGCCACGCCGTCGCCCGCCAGATCGCTCTTCAAACGCGCAGTGACTCCGGCACGCTTGGACTCGTCCTTCACCTTCTTGCCGAAGAGATCCTGCGCGCGGGTCATCGCGCCATCGATGAAGCGCTGCTCACGGTCCTGCAGGGTGACGTTGAAGCCCTTGTAGGCCGACCAGGCGGCGATGTCACCGCCCATCACACCGGCGCCGACGACGTGCACGTTCGCGATGCCGTGATCCTTGCCGCCCATGCCCTTCAGGCGCTCCTGCAGGAAAAACACGCGGATCAGGTTGCGCGCGGTCGGCGTGGAAGCGAGCTTGACCACCGACTTGCGCTCGGCCGACAGCCTCGACTGGATGCCGCCGCCGCTGCGGGCCCAGGTATTGATCAGCGCATACGGCGCCGGGTAGTGCTCCTTGCGCGCCTTGCGTGCGACCTGCTTGGTCAGCATCGGCGCGAGTAGCAGGCGCACGGGCAATACGTTGGTGGCCCAACCGAGGAAGCGCTGCTTGAAGGGGCGCTTGGCGCCCTTCAATGCGATGGCGCAGGCGGCATCGATCAGGTTCGAGGCATCGACCACCTTGTCGACCAGGCCGTTGGCACGCGCCGCCGAGGCCGACAGCGTGCGGCCGGTCAACATCATGTCGAACGCGGCCGGAGCGCCGACCAGCAGCGGCAGGCGCACGCTGCCGCCCCAGCCCGGATAGATGCCCAGTTTCACTTCCGGCAAGCCGATGCGCGTGGACGGATCGTTGCTGGCCACGCGAGAACGGCAGGCCAGCGCGATCTCGGTGCCGCCGCCCATGCAGAAGCCGTGGATAGCAGCGACGGACGGGCAGGGCAGTTCCGCCAGTCGCTGGAACACCTGCTGGCCGCGGCGGATGGCGTCGCCGACCGTGCCCTTGGCGTCGAAGCTCTGGAATTCCTTGATGTCGGCGCCGGCGACGAAGCCCGTGGCCTTGGCCGAACGCAGAACCAGGCCCTTGGGCGGGTCCAGCGCCAGGCGCTCGAGCAGGGCGTCCAGTTCGATCAGGACGTCCTGGGAGAAAGTGTTGACCGGAGTACCGGCGCGGTCGAAGGACAGCACCAGGATGCCGTCGGGGCGCTGCTCGGTCTGCCAGTGCTGGAAGCGAAGACCGTCGAGGCCTGCGATCATTGCGGGACCATCCGTTCGGGTATGGAATGACCGCTATCATCCCGATGTTGTTTCGGTGCCGTCAAATCCGGGGCTTCAAACCGGGGCGTCAAACCCGCTTTGCACCGATCTCATGACCCCTGGCCGTTGCGCACTCCCCGGTGCGCCCCCATTAATCCACGTGATTGAACTTTCCCCCGACAGGGTTGTCCCATTGTTCGGCCAAGGCCGAGCTGACAGGAGTGCCGGCACGGCATGGCCGAAACGATGTTGCCCAAAGATGTTGAGTTGGACCAGGAGCTGGTCAGGCGTGTCCAGCGTGGCGACAGTGCGGCCTTCGATGCCCTGGTGCGCAAGTACCAACATCGGATCACCGCCCTGATCGGCCGCTACATACCCGACTGGAGCGAATGCCAGGACGTGGCCCAGGAAACTTTCATACGCGCCTATCGGGCGCTGCCGAACTTCCGGGGCGACGCGCAGTTCTATACGTGGTTGCACCGTATCGCAGTGAATACCGCAAAAAATTACCTCGTTGCGCAGAACCGCAGGCCGCCCACCGACGATGTCGATGCGGGCGATGCTGAGCAGTTCGACACCGGCACGCGTCTGCGCGACACCGATACGCCCGAGCACGAACTGCTGCGGCAGGAGATCGAACACACCGTGATGCGGGTGGTCGAATCCCTGCCAGAGGAATTGCGGGCCGCGATCACCCTGCGCGAGGTGGACGGCCTGAGCTACGACGAGATAGCGCAAAAGATGGGTTGTCCGATCGGCACCGTGCGTTCGCGGATTTTCCGGGCGCGCGAAGCGATCGATGCAGAACTTCGGCCCTTGCTGGACCACGACGAACGGGAGCGCCCGCACCGATGACGGCGAATACCTACGATAACGACCGCGAGACCCTCAGCGCGCTGTTCGATGGCGAACTGAGCGGGGATGCCGCGCGATTCGCGCTGAAGCGGCTCGGCCATGACGAGCAGTGGCGCGATGCCTTTGGCCGCTGGCAGCTGTGCGGCGATGTGCTGCGCGGCCAGGCAACGGCGGTGGCGAGCGGCGATTTCGCCCAGCGCGTGGCGTCGGTCATCGCTCGCGAGCACGTGCCCGCAATGAGCCAGCCCGTGCCCAAGGCGGCGCTGTTCAGCGGACGACGGGGCTGGATGGGTGGCGCGCTGGCGGCGTCGGTCGCGGTGGCCGCCCTGTTCGTGGCGCGCCCGCTCACTAACGGGTCCACCCACGTGGCGCCGGATGCGACGCAGGCCCAGGTGGCCGAGGCGTCGTCCGTGCGATTGAATGCAGCCCCCGAGGTCCAGGCCTCGAAGACGCCGCCGGCGCCCGATCCTTCAGCGCCCGATCCGGCGGTGGAGCTGGGTACCGCCGCCGTCGCCGCCGCCGAAGTGCCGCGCCGAGCCATCGAGCGGCGCAACTCGCGCAGCCAGAGCCAACGCGCGGCATTGCGCGCGAGCGCACGCCGGGAGCCGGCTGCGGTCGCTGTCGCTGCGTCAGCGGCGCCCGCAACTGCGACCACGGCGCTCGCCGCAGACGTCCATACGACGACGGCCAACGTCGCTGCCAGTGCCAATCCGTTCCAACCGCGGTCCAATGAAGCCGTCGCGCGACCGTGGCCGCGTGCCGTGCTGCCGCAGTACTCCAGCCAGGGCGGGATCAATGCCAGCTACAGCGGTGCCAGCTCCAGCGGTACTGATTCACCTTCGTTTTATCCGTTCGAACCGAGCATGCCGCAGGAAGCCGCGCAGGCCACGGTCGAACGAAATCCACCGCCGCACTGACGCGGCTGTTGCCCGAACTGCGTGTCGCGTTGCGACGCGATGCATCCAACGTTCCCAACAAGTGCTTCGAGGCCGATTCCCATGAACCGTCCGCTCCGTTCCCTTGCCCTGGTCGGCGCCATAGCCGTGGCGCTTCCGACGGCGTGTACCGCGCAGCAACCCACCGCGCCGATCGCGCCGCCGCCGTCCGCCACGCCTGCGGCTCCCCTCGTCAGCGGACTGCCGGATTTCACTTCGCTGGTGCAGCGTGTCGGACCTGCCGTGGTCAACATCCGCGCCGAGATCGCGCCGCGCAGCGCCGCGCGCGGAACGATGCCGGACGATGAAGAGATTCCCGAGATCTTCCGCCGCTTCTTCGGCGACCAGGTGCCGTTCCCCGGCGGTCCGCAGGGGCCACAGGGGCCGCGCGGTCCGCGTGGCGGCGGCACTTCGCTCGGCACCGGGTTCCTGATCTCCGAAGACGGCTACGTACTGACCAACCACCACGTCGTCGATGGCGCCGACACGGTCAAGGTCATGTTGTCCGACCGCCGCGAGCTTGCCGCCAAGGTGATCGGCAGCGACGAGCAGTCGGACGTCGCCCTGCTCAAGGTCGACGCCAAGGGGCTGCCGTTCCTGCGCATGGCCAAGGCCGAGTCGACCAAGCCCGGACAGTGGGTGATCGCGATCGGCTCGCCGTTCGGCCTGGACCACTCGGTCACCGCCGGCATCATCAGCGCGGTCGGTCGCGCCAATCCGTATGCCGACCAGCGCTACGTGCCCTTCATCCAGACCGATGTGGCGATCAACCAGGGCAATTCCGGTGGTCCGCTGCTCAACACCGGCGGCGAAGTGGTCGGCATCAATTCGCAGATCTTCAGCAACTCCGGCGGGTACATGGGCGTGAGCTTCGCCATTCCCATCGATGTGGCGATGAACGCGGCCGAGCAATTGCGCGCGACCGGCAAGGTCAGCCGTGGTCAGCTGGGCGTGGTCGTGCAGCAGTTGAACTCGGACAACGCACGCGGCTTCGGCGTGCCGGACAGCAACGGCGCGCTGGTCAGCCAGGTGTTGCCGGGCAGCCCGGCCGACAAGGCCGGGATCGAACCCGGTGACGTGATCCGTTCGGTCAATGGCCGTCCGATCGTCCAGTCCAGTGATCTGCCGCCGATGATCGGCGCGATGGCGCCGGGCACCAAGGCCAAGGTCACCGTATTCCGCGACGGCAAGAACATCGAGCGTACGGTGGTGGTCAACGAACTCGATACCGGTCTGACCGCCGGCAACGAGGACGCCCAGCCCGCTCCGGGCGGCATGCCCCAGCGGCCGTCCGCGGGTAACACCCTGGGCATGGTCGCGCAGGACCTCTCGCCGGGCGACCGCAAGCGACTCGGCCTGACCGGGGATGAGGGCGTGCTGATCCGCAATCCGGGCGATGCTGCCGCTGAAGTGGGGTTGCGCCCGGGAGACGTCGTGCTGGCCGTGGGCCGCAATGCGGTCGGCTCGGCCTCGGCGCTGGATCGCGAACTGGCCGGCGTCAAGCCAGGACAGACCGTGATGCTGCTGGTGCGTCGCCAGGGCAATACCCAATACGTTGCCGTGACCGCGGACAGCAAGACCGGCTGATCCGCCGGTCTTCGGGCAGGGGCGCCTGCCGTTTCACAGGCGCCCTCCGGTCCGGTTCATGCCGTGTGCGATAATCGCGCGTTGAATTTCCTGGAACCGGCGGACCCACACCGCCCCGCATGCAGCAGATCAGAAATTTTTCCATCATCGCCCACGTCGACCATGGCAAGTCGACCCTGGCTGACCGCATCATCCAGCTTTGTGGCGGCCTCGAAGCCCGCGAAATGGAAGCACAGGTGCTCGACTCCAACCCGATCGAGCGCGAGCGCGGCATCACCATCAAGGCCCAGTCCGTGTCGCTGCCGTACACGGCGCGCGACGGCAAGACCTATTTCCTGAACTTCATCGATACCCCGGGCCACGTCGACTTCAGCTATGAGGTCAGCCGCTCGCTGGCGGCCTGCGAAGGCGCGCTGCTGGTGGTCGACGCGGCCCAGGGCGTCGAAGCCCAGTCCGTCGCCAACTGCTACACCGCGGTGGAGCAGGGCCTGGAAGTGGTGCCGATCCTGAACAAGATCGACCTGCCCACGGCCGACATCGAACGCGCCAAGGCGGAGATCGAGGCGGTGATCGGTATCGACGCCGAGGACGCGGTGGCGATCAGCGCCAAGACCGGCCTCAACATCGAAGAGGTGCTGGAAGCGATCGTCCATCGCATCCCGCCGCCCAAGCCGCGCGATACCGACAAGCTGCAGGCGCTGATCATCGACTCCTGGTTCGACAACTACCTGGGCGTGGTCTCGCTGGTGCGCGTGATGCAGGGCGAGATCAAGCCCGGCGACAAGCTGCTGGTGATGTCCACCGGCCGCACCCACCAGGTCGACAAGGTTGGCGTGTTCACCCCCAAGCGCAAGGACCTGCCCAAGCTCGGCGCTGGCGAGGTGGGCTGGGTCCACGCCTCGATCAAGGATGTGCACGGCGCCCCGGTCGGCGACACGCTGACGCAGGCCGGCGATCCGGCCCTCAAGCCGCTGCCGGGCTTCCAGGAAATGCAGCCGCGCGTGTTCGCGGGTCTGTTCCCGGTCGACGCCGAGGACTACCCGGATCTGCGCGAGGCGCTGGAGAAACTGCGGCTCAATGACGCCGCGCTGCGTTTCGAACCGGAAAGCTCCGAGGCGATGGGCTTCGGCTTCCGTTGCGGCTTCCTTGGCATGCTGCACATGGAGATCGTGCAGGAGCGCCTGGAACGCGAGTACAACCTCAACCTGATCAGCACCGCGCCCACGGTCATCTACGAGGTCCTCAAGACCGACGGCACGATCGTTCCGATGGACAACCCGGCCAAGCTGCCGCCGGTGAACATGATCGAAGAGGTCCGCGAGCCGATCATTCGTGCCAACGTCCTCACGCCGCCCGATTACGTCGGCAACGTGATCACGCTGTGCGAAGAGAAGCGCGGCGTGCAGATCGGCATCACCTACATGGGCGGCCAGGTGCAGATCAGCTACGAGCTGCCGATGGCCGAGGTGGTGCTGGATTTCTTCGACAAGCTCAAGTCGGTCAGTCGCGGCTACGCGTCGCTGGACTACCACTTCCTGCGTTTCCAGGCCGGTCCGTTCGTGCGCGTGGACACGCTGATCAACGGCGACAAGGTCGACGCGCTGAGCATCATCACCCACCGCAGCCACGCCGACCGGCGCGGCCGCGACCTGTGCGAGAAGATGAAGGAACTGATCCCGCGTCAGATGTTCGATGTCGCGATCCAGGCCGCCGTCGGCTCGCAGATCATCGCCCGCAGCACGGTCAAGGCGATGCGCAAGAACGTGCTGGCCAAGTGCTACGGCGGCGACATCTCCCGCAAGAAGAAGCTCCTCGAGAAGCAGAAAGAGGGCAAGAAGCGGATGAAGCAGGTCGGGCGCGTGGAAATTCCGCAGGAGGCCTTCCTGGCCGTCCTGCAGACGGGCGACAAGTAACCGTCGGGATGGGGAATCGGGATCTGCAAGGCCTGGCGTCCCGTTGGCGGGACCTGTTGTCCATGACGGGCGGCGGATCCCTCGCTATGCTCGCAACCGCGGGTGGCCGGGAAGCGGCCCGCGCGGACCCGCTTTCCATCCGTTTCCCGATTCCCGATTCCCTTTTTCAGGCTCTCCCGAGGGGCATGCATGCGTTGGTTTGAGATCGGATTGGTACTGCTGACCGCCTTCACCGGCCTGGTCTGGCTGCTCGACAAGCTGGTGCTGGCCAAGCGCCGCGCCGCGCGACAGGGGCTGCTCGACGAGGGCAAGGAGCCAATCGTCGTCGATTACTCCAAGGCATTCTTCCCGGTGCTGGCGATCGTGCTGATCCTGCGCAGCTTCATTGCCGAGCCGTTCCGGATTCCGTCCAACTCGATGATGCCGACCCTGCTGACCGGCGATTTCATCCTGGTCAACAAGTTCCATTACGGCTTGCGCCTGCCGATCACCAACAAGAAGGTCGTGTCCATCGGCGAACCGCAGCGCGGCGACGTGGTGGTGTTCAAGCCGCCGCACCATCCGGACCAGGACTGGATCAAGCGCGTGGTGGGGCTGCCGGGCGACCGCGTCGCCTACCACGACAATCAGGTGTTCCTGAATGGCCAGCCGCTCGCCTACCAGACGCTTGGCGCCTACCAGGGCAAGGGCAATGGCGCGGAAATGACCGGAGCCGAGGAGCTGGTCGAGAACCTGCACGGTCGCCGCCACCACGTCCTGGAACGCACCGACCTGCCGTTTATCGATCAGGGAGAGGGCGAATGGGTGGTGCCGCCGGGTCACTATTTCGTGATGGGTGACAATCGCGATAATAGCGAGGACAGTCGATACTGGGGCTACCTGCCGGAGCAGAACCTGCGCGGCAAGGCGTTCTTGATCTGGATGAACTTCGATGGGGGCATCGACAGTTCGCGGATCGGCAATAGCATTCCGTAATCAAGCGCGGTCCGTCATCAATTTGGGGAAGCAGGGGAGCGGTCTAATGAAGCGTTCGCAGAGCGGTATGACCCTGGTCGGGTTCATCATCGTGCTCGCCGTCATCGGCGTTTTCGTCTACATGGGCATGAAGACGATCCCGATGTACTCGGAGTACTACGCGGTAAAGCAGGCACTTAGTGGCCTGGCTTCCGAGCCCGGAATCGTCGAGAAGGATCCGGCCAAGATCAAGGACCTGTTCTTCCGCCGGCTGTACATCAGCTACGCCGACAACATCAAGCCGGAGAACATGAAGGTCCAGCGCAAGGACGCAGGCTACGTGATCACCGTCGACTACGAAGTCCGCAAGCCGCTGATCGCCAACCTCGATGTGGTCGGCAGGTTCAATGCGGTGAAGGAACTACGTCGCGGCGGTAGCGTTGACTGATCGCATCACCCATCGTTTTGCGCGGGCGGACCTGCTTGCGCAGGCGCTGACCCACAGAAGCGCCGGGGCGCCCCACAATGAGCGCCTCGAGTTCCTCGGCGACGCGCTGGTCAACCTGATCGTCGCCGAAACGCTGTATATGCACTGGCCCCAGGCCGACGAGGGCGCGCTGACCCGCGCCCGCGCCGAGCTGGTGCGCGAGTCCGCACTGGCGCCCATCGCGCGCACCCTGGAGCTCGGCTCACGGCTCACGCTCGGTCCCGGCGAAATGAAGTCCGGCGGTCATCGCCGCGATTCGATCCTGGCCGATGCACTGGAGGCCGTGGTCGCGGCGATCTACCTGGATGCCGGCTTCGAGGCCTGTCGTGCCGTGGTGCTGCCGTGGTTCGAGGAGGCCATCGCCGCGTTGCCGCCGCCGCACAAGGTCGGCAAGGACGCCAAGACCCGACTGCAGGAATGGCTGCAGGCCCGGCAAAAGCCGCTTCCCGTCTATGCCTTGCTGGCCGAAAGCGGCGAGGATCATGCCAAGACCTTCCAGGTCACCTGCACGTTGTCGCAGCCGCCGCTGGTGACCGAAGGCACCGCAGGATCGCGCAGGGCGGCCGAACAGCTCGCCGCCGAGGCCGCGCTGGAGCAGCTCAAGGTGCAGGATTGAACCCGGACTCACTGCCGAAGGTTTGATGCTGTCGCCTCGCAGAGAGAAGTACATCAAGGCTTCCGTTGATTCCCTCTCCCGCTGGCGGGAGAAGACTTGCCCTGAGCTTGTCGGGTGTCTGGAGGGCGGATGAGGGCGCTTCGGCCTTTCACCGTTTGCCCTCAACCCCGCGCACGCGGACAATCCCCGCATGAATACCCCCGCACATCGCGCCGGCCACGTCGCCGTCATCGGCCGTCCCAACGTCGGCAAGTCCACCCTGGTCAACGCCCTGGTGGGCGCCAAGGTCAGCATCGTCTCGCCACGCCCCCAGACCACTCGTCACCGCCTGC
Organism: Lysobacter sp.; assembly: GCA_036525015.1. GTDB lineage: Bacteria > Pseudomonadota > Gammaproteobacteria > Xanthomonadales > Xanthomonadaceae > Lysobacter_J. The sequence goes on along the minus strand of DATDBD010000149.1, from coordinate 6,841 downwards.
TCGGCATCGCCACCTTCCCGGAAGGGCAACTGGTGCTTGTCGATACCCCGGGACTGCATCGCGACCAAGGCAAGTCGACCGCCACCGCCATGCACCGCTGGATGAACCGTGCTGCTCGCGGTGCGCTGGAAGGCGTCGACGTGGCCCTGCTGGTGGTGCGCGCAGGACAATGGGATGAGGCCGATACGTTCGCCTACCAGGCGCTGCATGGTGCCGGGCTGCCGGTGGTTCTGGTGGTCAACCAGATCGATCGCCTCAAGGACAAGACCGTCCTGTTGCCGTACCTGGCCAAGATCAGCGAAGGCCGCGATTTTGCCGGCGTGCATCCGGTCTCGGCGCTCAAGCGCAAGGGCCTGGAGGCGCTGGTGAAGACCGTGTTGCCGCGCCTGCCCGAGCAGGACGCGCTTTACGGCGAGGACGAGATCACCGACAAGAGCCAGCGCTTCCTGGCCGGCGAGATGGTGCGCGAACAGCTGATGCGCCAGCTCGGTGAGGAACTGCCTTACGCCACCACGGTGGAGATCGAGAAGTTCGAGGTCGATGGCGCGTTGCTGCGCATCGGTGCGGTCATCTGGGTCGAGCGCGACGGGCAGAAAGCCATCGTGATCGGCAAGGGTGGCGAGCGGCTGCGTGAGATCGGCGCCAAGGCGCGAATTCAGATGGAACGGCTGTTCGGCAGCAAGGTGTTTTTGGAAACCTGGGTGCGCGTGCGCGAAGGCTGGTCGGACGACGAAGCGGCGTTGCGCGCTTTCGGTTATCACGACTAAACAAGAGCGGGAATGAAAAGCCGCTCTTTGCTGCCGCTTCTTCGTTGAAGTGCGCTACGTCGCCCAGCCCGCATTCGTCCTGCACGCGCGCCCATGGCGCGAGACCAGCCTGCTGGTGGAAGTGCTGAGCGCGGAACATGGCCGCCTGGGCCTGGTGGCCCGCGGCGTCCAGGGTCCGAAACGGCAGCCCCTGCGCGCGGCGCTGCAGCCATTGCAGTGGATCCGTTTCGATGCCGTGCAGACCGGCGAGATGGCGCGACTGATCGCCGCCGAGGCGCAGGACGTCGCGCCGCGCCTGGGCGGTGAGGCGATGCTGGCCGGCTTCTATCTCAATGAATTGACCCTGCGTCTGGCCCCGCGGCAGGATCCGGCGCCCGAGGTGTACGAAGCCTATGGGCAGGCGCGTTCTCGCCTCGGTGCCGGCGAGTCGTTGGGCTGGACGCTGCGTCGTTACGAGCGCGACCTGCTGGAGGCGCTCGGCTTCGGCTTCGACTGGGCCCACGATGGCGACGGCGCGGCGATCGATCCGGCGGCGCGTTATCGCCTGGATCCCGAACATGGCCCGCGTCGAGTGTTGAGCGATCGCGGCCACGGCGACCGCAGCAGCGCCGCGACTGGCCGCGCGCTGCTGTCGTTGGCAATCGACCGACAGCCCGAGGCCGACGATCTGCCCGGATTGCGTCGCGCCATGCGTGGCGTGCTGTCCTACCACCTCGGGCCGCGTGGACTGAAATCCTGGGAGATGTTGTCGGAACTGGGCCGTGTCGCACCGCGCACGCGGCCGGATCAGTCCGATAGCGGCGATTGAGTCGCTGACGGTTGCGACAGCGTGTCCTGCGCCGCTTGCTCGAAGACGGATAACAGAAGCGGCGACGACGGAGCATGCTGCAATGCCTGCACGGCCGCGCCCAGCCGGGCCGCGCCGACGAAGCCGCAACTGGCGCGAAGGCGATGCAGTTCCGCGCCAATCGACGAGGTATCGCCCTGCGACGCCGCGGTCGTGACGGCCTGCAGGCACTTGGGCAATTCCTGCGCAAACAGTTCGCGCAGCGTATCGACGTGGGCTCGGTTGCCGTTGAGCGCACGGATCGCCGATTCGTCATCCCATACCGGCAGTTTGCGGCCGTAAGCGGCCGATCCGGAGGCTTCTGCGCCGGCCTGCATTCCAAGCGCGCGTCGCACCGCTGCCTGCACCGTTGTGGCGGGCAAGGGCTTGACCAGCGCCTCGAGGAATCCTGCGACCAGCAGTTCGTCGAGCGCGGAGGATTCGTTCGCCGCGGTATGGGCAAGAGCCGGCGTGTGCGGCCAGCGTGTGCGCAGGCGCGCGAGCAGATCGGCGCCGCTGCCGTCCGGCAGTCGGGCGTCGATCATCCACAAGGCGTAGTCCTGGGTCGAGGCGAGTGCGGTCGCGGCGGCCAGGCAGTCGGCGGCATCGACCTCGGCCGGCAGCGCGCGCAACGCGGCGGTCAAAAACCAGCGGCTGGTCGGGTCGTCCTCGACCAGCAGGATGCGCGGCAGTTCGTCTGGCGTCATCGGTACCCGGTGCTCAATCGTGAAACGTCATGGACGTTATGCTGCCTCAATGCCGCATCCGATGTTACGCCTGCCGCCTTCGGGCATGCCGATCCCAAGCGCGCACACCGTGCGCTGGCTGATCGCGTGCTTGCTCGCCGCTGCGTGGCTGTTCGGCGGCGAGGCGACCGCGCGCACGGTGCAGGCGCGGATGGCCAGGGTGACCACGGCCGTGGCTGTGCTGGAGGACGTTCGCGTGCAGCTCGACTGGCCCGCGCAGGCCTCGCAAGGCCTGCTGCGTGTGCAGGCGGTCCGTGTCGATGCTCCAGAGCTCGGCTACCGGTTCCGCGACCTGGCCTGGCAATGCCCGTTGGTGCGCCAGGGCGCGAGATGGAGATGCGATGGCGAAGTGCGCGCAGGCCGTTCGGCGCCGCTGCGCTTGGCGATCGATCTCGATGAAACCCGTACCGACGCGCGCATCGGGCGACGCGACAGCGCGCTGGCCCTGCATCGCGATGCGGCCGCGCCAGACCTCACGCGCATCGATCTCACCCGCGTTCCCCTGCTATGGGCGCAGGCGTTGTTGGCCCAGGCTTGGGAACAGGGGCGGGTGAAGAGCGGCACGATTGATGGCACGCTCACCGTGGATGCGCCCTCCCGGGCGCCGATGCGCGTTGCGGGACCCGTCCATCTGCGAGGGGTCGCGTTCGAAACGCCCGACGGAACCATCGCAGGCGAGAACGTGGCGGCGCAGGCACAGGTGGATGCTGTGATCGGCGAGACCATGCGCGTCCAACTCGATGGCCATCTGCTGGGCGGCGACATGCTGTTCGGCAATGCCTATCTCGCCTTGCAGCGGCGGTCCGTCGCCGTGACCGTGGATGCCGTGCAGCGCGTGGATGGCGGCTGGCAATTCCCGCGATTGCGCTGGCAAGACGATGGCATCCTGGCCGTCGAAGGCAGCGCCGCCATGACGCCGGATGCATCGCTGCAGGCACTCGACCTGCGGGCGCGCAGTCAGGACCTGGCGCCGTTGCGCGAGGGCTATTTGACCGGCTTCCTTGGCCTGGCAGGGTTGGCCGACCTGCAACTGCGCGGCGCTGCGGATGTGCGCGTGCGCTTCGAAGATAGCGTGCTGCACGAAGCCGACTTCGTTGCGCACGCCGTGGCCATCGACGATCCGCAGGGACGCTTCCGCTTCGAAGGCCTCGAAGGCGATGTGCGCTTTTCCTCCGGCGTCTCCTCGCCCGCCATCGACAGCGAACTGCGCTGGCTGGGCGGCGCGCTGCATGGGTTGTCCTTCGGCCAGGCGCGCCTCCCGTTCCGTAGCAGTGACGGCGTGCTGAGCCTGCGCGAGGCCGTCGCCGTGCCGATGCTCGGCGGGCAAGCCGCCATCGACCATCTGCAACTGCGCCCGCCCTCCGGCGGGCAGGGGCTGGATATCCGCTTCGGCCTGGAACTCGAACGGCTCGACATGGGCGCGCTTTCCGCGGCGCTGGGGTGGCCGGCTTTCACAGGAGAGCTCACCGGTCATATCCCCGAAGCCCGCTATGCCGACGATCGGCTGGAATTCCAAGGCGGGCTTTCGGTCGAATTGTTCGGCGGAACGGTGCAGGTGTCGTCGCTGGCGATGGAGCGGCCGTTCGGCGTGGCGCCGACACTGTCGGCCGACATCGCCTTCAACGACCTCGACCTGGAGGCGCTGACCGGCGTGTTCGGATTCGGTGCCATCAGCGGCAAGCTCGACGGTTCGATCCAGCACATGCGCCTGCTGGACTGGCAGCCGGTCGCATTCGATGCCGAACTGCACACCGATCGCGCCGCTGCCAGGGCACGAGATGTGCGCCAGCGCATCAGCCAGCGCGCCGTGCAGGACCTGTCCAGCGTCAGCGACGCATCGTTCATGACCAGCCTGCAGTCGCAGTTGCTCGGGGTGTTCGACGACTTCGGCTATCGCCGCATCGGCATCCGCTGCCGATTGAATGATGAGATCTGCGAAATGGACGGGTTGGGTTCAGCCGGTCCGGGTTTCATTATCGTCGAAGGTTCGGGGGTGCCCAGGCTGTCGGTGGTCGGCTTCAACCGGCGCGTCGATTGGCCGACGTTGCTGGAGCGCCTGGAGGCGGCCGGCAAGGGTGACGTGAAGCCGGTATTCGAATGAGTGTTCGTGCGACAGTTCGTGCGACAGTTCGGGTAAGTTATCCACGCTAATCAATACACGTCTGCGCTGGCCGTCGCCTGCGCTGGCAGGATCCAGGAGAAAGGACATGCGTCGTTGGATGGGGGTTCCGGTCGCGTTGATGCTGACCGCGTGCGTGACGATCAACGTGTACTTCCCGGCCGCGGAAGCGAAGGAAGCCGCGAAGGAATTCGTCGAGAAGGTCATCGGCGACGAGGCGCAGCCCCGGGAGCCGGTGAAGGAGAACAAGCCCGGTGGTCAGAGTGCTTCGTTGGGGCCCCAGTTCGACTGGCTGTCGCTGGTCGGTATCGGCAGCGCCTACGCGCAGGAGCAGCCCGACATCACGATCAAGACGCCGGCGATCCAGGCGATCCAGTCGCGCATGGCCTCGCGTTTCGACAGCCAGCTGCGTGCGCATTTCGATTCCGGCGCGCTCGGTTTCGCCAACGACGGCACGATCAGCGTGCGCGACGCCAACCAGATCCCGCTGCCGCAGCGCGTGGCCGTCAACCAGGCCGTGGCCGACCAGGGGCGCGACGCCAAGGCGGTCTATCGCGAGATCGCGGTGGCCAACAACCATCCGGAATGGGAGCAGCAGATCCGCGCGGTGTTCGCGCGTCAGTGGATCGACAGCGCGCGTCCGGGGTGGTGGGTACAGGATGCGGGCGGTGGCTGGCGGCAGAAGTAAGCCTCGTCCGAGAACGTTCGACGGCCCGCGTCGGCGGGCCGTTGTCGTTTTCGGGCAAGAGCGGCCTCATCCGCCCTTCGGGCACCTTCGACAAGCTCAGGGGTTAGGGATGCCTCAGCAGGACAAGGGGCTACCCAAGGAGCTGGCATTTCTCGGCGGCACAAGGGATCTGCACGCGTCGGCGCACTGAGCCCCTCTCCCGCCTGCGGGAGAGGGTTGGGCTGAGGGCCGGCAGCGTCGGGCATCTGCGACAATAGCCGCCCCCCGTTTCACACCCCCGCTTGTGGCCCGCATCGACCAGACCCCCTTTGAAGTTGAAATCACCAACCTGACCCACGATGGCCGCGGTGTCGCCCGCCGCCCGGATGGAAAGGCGGTCTTCGTCGCCGGCGCCTTGCCGGGCGAGCGCGTCATGGCCTCCCAGACTGGCCGCCACCGTAGTTTCGACGAGGCCAAGACCGTCGAAGTGCTGCAGGCCGCCCCGGAACGCGTCACGCCGCGCTGCCCGCACTTCGGCACCTGCAGCGGCTGCGCCTTGCAGCATTACGCCGAGGACAAGCAGATCCTGGCCAAGCAGCGCGTGCTGATGGAGAACTTCGAGCGCATCGGCCATGTGACGCCGGAGCGCGTGCTCGCGCCGCTGACCGATGCCTCGTGGGGCTATCGCCGCAAAGGCCGTTTCTCGGTGCGCCGCGTGGAGAAGAAAGACAAGACCCTGGTCGGTTTCCGCGAGACCGATCCGCGCTTCGTCGCCGACCTGCGCGAGTGCCACACGGTGATCCCGCAGATCGGCGAGAAGATCGGCGCACTCGCGCAACTGGTCGACGGACTGCAGGCGCGCCGCGACATCCCGCAGATCGAGTTCATCGCCGGCGATCCGATGCCCGAGTATTCCGGCATCGCCCTGACAATCCGCCATCTGGTGCCGCTGTCGGATGCCGACAAGGACGCCATCGTCGCCTTCGGCAAGGAACACGGCTTCGCCATCTTCCTGCAGCCCGGCGGCGTCGACAGCGTGCATCCGTTGTGGCCGGAAGCACCGAAGCTGGCGTTCTCGCTGCCACAGTGGAACCTCGAGTTCCTGTTCCGCCCGCTCGACTTCATCCAGGTCAACGCCGGCCTCAACGGCAAGATGATCGAGCACGCCATCACGCTGCTCGATGCGCAGCCCGACGAGCGCGTGCTCGACCTGTTCGCCGGCCTTGGCAACTTCACCCTGCCGCTGGCGCGTCGCGTACGCGAGGTGGTGGGCGTGGAAGGCGAGGCGGGTCTGGTGCGGCGCGCCCGCGACAATGCCGCCCACAACGGCATCGCCAATGCCGACTTCCATGCCGCCGACCTGGCCAAGGATCTCAGCAGCGAGTGGTGGATGAAGGAGGGCTTCGACAAACTGTTGCTCGACCCTCCGCGTTCGGGCGCCGATGTCGTGCTCGCGCAGCTGCCGCTCAAACAGTTCAAGCGCATCGTGTATGTCAGCTGCCATCCAGCGTCGCTGGCGCGCGATGCAGGCTTCCTGGTCAACGAGCGTGGCTGGAAGCTGCGGGCGGCAGGCGTGATGGACATGTTCCCGCATACCGCGCACGTGGAATCGATCGCGATGTTCGAGCAGTAGCGCTCGCGTCATCCCCGCAAAGGTGGGGATCCAGCTTGGCTGCGCGTATCGCGCCGACCAGGACGCGCCGAACAGGAAAAGAC
>DATDBD010000148.1:0-3887 GCA_036525015.1 Lysobacter sp. | reverse complement strand
CACGCCGAGCCGAAGTTCCATGTCGTGGCCTACGACTACGGCGTCAAGCACAACATCCTGCGCATGCTGGCTGAACGCGGTTGCCGCCTGACGGTGGTGCCGGCGCAGACTTCCGCCGCCGATGTGTTCGCGCTCAAGCCCGACGGCGTGTTCCTGTCCAACGGCCCCGGCGACCCGGAGCCCTGTGATTACGCGATCGCCGCGATCCGCGAATTCATCGCCGCGAAGATCCCGACCTTCGGCATCTGCCTCGGCCACCAGCTGCTCGGCCTGGCCTCGGGCGCGAAGACGCTGAAGATGAAGTTCGGCCACCACGGTGCCAACCACCCGGTGCAGGACCTCGACAGCGGCCGCGTGATGATCACCTCGCAGAACCACGGTTTCGCGGTGGACGAAGGCACGCTGCCGGGCAACGTGCGCGTCACGCACCGCTCGCTGTTCGACGGCAGCAACCAGGGCATCGCCCTGACCGACGCGCCGGCCTTCAGCTTCCAGGGCCACCCGGAAGCGAGCCCCGGCCCGCATGATGTTTCCCCTCTTTTCGACCGCTTCGTTGCGCTGATGGAGAACCGCTGATATGCCAAAGCGCACCGATATCAAAACCGTCCTGATCATTGGCGCCGGCCCGATCGTGATCGGCCAGGCTTGTGAGTTCGACTACTCCGGCGCCCAGGCCTGTAAGGCCCTGCGCGACGAGGGTTACCGCGTGGTGCTGGTCAACAGCAACCCGGCGACGATCATGACCGACCCGAACATGGCCGACGCCGTGTACATCGAGCCGATCAACTGGCAGACGGTCGAGAAGATCATCGCCAAGGAAAAGCCCGATGCGCTGCTGCCGACGATGGGCGGCCAGACGGCGCTCAATTGCGCGCTCGACCTGGCCGACAATGGCGTGCTGGAGAAGTACAACGTCGAGCTGATCGGCGCCTCGCGCGACGCCATCCGCATGGCCGAGGATCGCGAGCTGTTCCGCGTCGCCATGGCCGACATCGGCCTGGAATGCCCGAAGGCCGAGGTCGCCAGGAACTTCGAACAGGCCGTCGAGATCCAGACCAAGGTCGGCTATCCGACCATCATCCGCCCGTCGTTCACGCTCGGCGGCACCGGCGGCGGCATCGCCTACAACAAGGAAGAGTTCGAGGAGATCGCAAAGCGCGGCCTCGAGCTTTCGCCCGTGCACGAGATCCTGGTCGAGGAGTCGGTGCTGGGCTGGAAGGAGTTCGAGATGGAAGTGGTCCGCGACAAGGCGGACAACTGCATCATCGTGTGCTCGATCGAGAACTTCGACGCGATGGGCGTGCACACCGGCGACTCAATCACCGTCGCCCCGGCACAGACCCTGACCGACAAGGAATACCAGCGCCTGCGCGATGCCTCGATCGCGGTGCTGCGCAAGATCGGTGTCGATACCGGCGGCTCCAACGTGCAGTTCGGCATCAACGCCAAGGACGGTCGCGTCGTCGTCATCGAGATGAACCCGCGCGTGTCGCGCTCCTCTGCGCTGGCGTCGAAGGCGACCGGTTTCCCGATCGCCAAGATCGCCGCCAAGCTGGCCGTCGGGTACACGCTGGACGAGCTGCGCAACGAGATCACCGGCGGTGCCACGCCGGCGTCGTTCGAGCCGACGATCGATTACGTCGTCACCAAGATTCCGCGTTTCGCCTTCGAGAAATTCCCGCAGGCCGATGCGCGCCTGACCACGCAGATGAAATCGGTGGGCGAGGTGATGGCGATGGGCCGCACCTTCCAGGAGTCGCTGCAGAAGGCGCTTCGCGGTCTGGAGACCGGCAAGGTCGGCCTCGACCCGACCGGCCTGGACGTGACCAGCGAGGACGACCTGACCAAGCTCAGGCGCGAGCTGAAGGAGCCGGGTCCGGAACGCATGTTCCACATCGGCGACGCGTTCCGCGCCGGCATGAGCGTGGAGGACGTGCACGCGCTGTCGTTCGTCGATCCGTGGTTCCTTGACCAGATCGAAGAGATCATCGCCGCCGAGAAGGCGCTGGCCGATGCCGGCCTGTCCTCGCTCGACAAGCACCGCATGCGCGCGCTCAAGCGCATGGGTTTTTCCGACGCGCGCATGGCCCAGTTGACCGGCACCGACGAGACCGCGGTGCGCACGCTGCGCCGCGCATTCGGCGTGCGCCCGGCGTACAAGCGCGTGGACTCGTGCGCGGCGGAGTTCGCCACCACCACGGCCTACATGTATTCGACCTACGAGGACGAGTGCGAAGCCAACCCGAGCAACCGCGACAAGATCATCGTGCTCGGCGGCGGCCCCAACCGCATCGGCCAGGGCATCGAGTTCGACTACTGCTGCGTGCATGCCGCGCTCGCCCTGCGCGAAGACGGCTATGAAACCATCATGGTCAACTGCAACCCGGAGACGGTCTCCACCGACTACGACACCTCCGACCGCCTGTACTTCGAGCCGCTGACGCTCGAGGACGTGCTCGAGATCGCCGACCTGGAGAAGCCCAAGGGCGTGATTGTCCAGTACGGCGGCCAGACCCCGCTGAAGCTGGCGCGTGCGCTCGAGGCCAATGGCGTGCCGATCATCGGCACCACGCCGGACAGCATCGACCTGGCCGAGGACCGCGAGCGCTTCCAGAAGCTGGTGCAGGACCTGGGCCTGGCGCAGCCGCTCAACCGCACCGCGCGCAATCCGGAAGAGGCGGTGGTGCTGGCCTCGCAAATCGGCTACCCGCTGGTGGTGCGCCCGAGTTACGTGCTCGGCGGCCGCGCCATGGAAATCGTCCATGGCGACACCGACCTGCAACGCTACATGCGCGACGCAGTGAAGGTGTCCAACGACTCGCCGGTGCTGCTGGACCGCTTCCTCGACAACGCGGTCGAGGTCGATGTCGACGTCATCGCCGACAAAGACGGTCACGTGTTGATTGGCGGCGTGATGGAGCACATCGAGGAGGCCGGCGTGCACTCGGGCGACTCGTCCTGCTCGCTGCCGCCGTACTCGCTGACGCCGGCGATCCAGGACAAGCTGCGCGAGCAGGTCGTCGCGCTGGCCAAGGCGCTGAAGGTCGTGGGCCTGATGAACACTCAGTTCGCGATTACCTTCGACGAGCAGGGGAAGGACACCATCTACCTGATCGAAGTGAACCCGCGCGCCTCGCGCACCGTGCCGTTCGTGTCCAAGGCCACCGGCATGGCGCTGGCCAAGATCGCGGCGCGCTGCATGGTTGGCCAGACGCTGGCCGCGCAGGGCGCGACCGAGGAGATCGTGCCGGAGTACTACTCGGTCAAGGAGGCGATCTTCCCGTTTGCCAAGTTCCAGGGCGTCGATCCGATCCTCGGACCGGAAATGCGCTCGACCGGCGAGGTGATGGGCGTGGGCCGAAACTTCGGCGCGGCGATGGCGCGTGCGCAGGAAGCCGGCGGCATCAAGGCGCTGCCGCAGGGTGGCAAGGTGTTCGTCTCCGTGCGCGATCCTGACAAGGTGCGCGTGCTGCCTGTCGCGCAGGACCTGGCCAAGCGTGGATACAAGCTGGTCGCCACCGAAGGCACGCACGCCTTCCTGACGGCCCACGGCCTGGTCTGCGAGCGCATCAACAAGGTCACCGAAGGCCGTCCGCACATCGTCGACCTGATCAAGAACGGCGAGATCGTCTACATCGTCAACACGACCGAGGGCCGCCAGGCCATCAACGACTCGTTCTCGATCCGCCGCGAGGCGCTGCAGCACCGCGTCACGTACTCGACCACCGTGTCCGGTGCGCGTGCGCTGGTGAACTCGCTCGACTACCGCGGCACCGGCCCGGTCTGGTCGTTGCAGGAACTGCACGCGGAACTGCAGGGCACGGCGGCCGGCGTCGCCGCTGCCTGACTGCGGACCCGGCGCCGTCATTCCCTCCAGGAATGACGGC
>DATDBD010000147.1:0-4288 GCA_036525015.1 Lysobacter sp. | reverse complement strand
CTCGGGGCCCGGTTCGGCGTAGCTCAGGTAGATGCGCCGGCTGTTGGCGAAGTCCGGAGCCAGCACTACGTCGAGCAGGCCGCCTTGTCCTTCGGCCCAGACTGCCGGTACACCGGACAGCGGTGCCGAGACCTTGCCGTCGGCCGAGACGCGCCGCAACCGGCCCGGCCGCTCCGTGACGAGGAAACTGCCGTCGGGGAGCAGTGCCACGGACCACGGGTGCTCCAGGCCAGAGGCAATCGTCGTCACCCCGACGGAGCCGAACTGGCTGGTCACTTGCTGCATGGCCGATGCCTTGGCGGCTGGCTGGGACGCCTGGGCGTCGTTGTGCTGCGCGCGGCAGGCGGAAAGACCGGCCGACAGCGCCAGCGACAGGCCGATGACGAGTGCGGTGCGTTGGACGACTGCGTGCATGTGCGGTCCTTGTGATGTCGATGAGTGCTGCCTGATCGGCGCGAGTCTCGTTGCCCGGCTCGGTGTCATTCTCGCCGTCATTCCAGCGGCCGTCATTCCAGCGAAAGCTGGAATCCATTTTGCTTTTGCTTTTGTCGCTTTGGCAAACCGCATGCGAAAAGCCGAGGCAACGTCAAAATGGATCCCAGCTTTCGCTGGGGCGACGGCTGGATGTTTTCGTGGTTTGGCCGGTTGCGTGTGCTGGGAGTTCACCATCCACTTCGGCCATCAACGATAGCCGGAGGCCTGCAGCTCGAACAATTCGGCATAGCGTCCGCCCTGTTCCAGCAGTTGTTCGTGCGTGCCGCTCGCCTCCAGCCGTCCCTCGGCGAGGACCAGGATACGATCGGCCATGCGCACGCTGCTGAAGCGGTGCGAAATCAGCACGGCCGTCTTGCCCTGCGAGAGCTCCTTGAAGCGCTGGAACACCTCGAACTCGCTGCGCGCATCCAGTGCCGCCGTTGGCTCGTCGAGGATCATCACTTGCGCATCGCGCATGTAGGCGCGGGCGATCGCGATCTTCTGCCATTGTCCGCCAGAGAGGTCGACACCGGTCTTGAAGCGGCGACCGATGACCTGGTCGTAGCCCTGCGGCAGGCCGGCAATCACCTCGTCGGCCATCGCCCGGCTCGCGGCGTCGCGGATGCGCCCGGCGTCTCCCATCGCATCGATCTGACCGACGCCGATGTTCTCGCCGGCCGTGAGGTGGTAGCGCACGAAGTCCTGGAAGATCACGCCGATGTTGGCGCGCAACTCGTCCAGGTCGTACTCGCGCAGGTCGCGGCCGTCGAGCGTGATGCGGCCCTCGTCGGGGTCGTACAGGCGCGCGAGCAGCTTGACCAGGGTGGTCTTGCCGGCGCCGTTCTCGCCGACCAGCGCCAGCACTTCGCCGGCATGCAACTGGAAGCTGAGATGGCGCAAGGCCCAGCGCTCGGCATCCGGGTAGCGGAAGCCGACGTCCTCGAACACGAAGCCGCGAGCGATGGGCTTGGGCACGGACAGCGCATGCTCCGGGGAGACGATTTCGGGCCGGATCTCGAAGAACGAGAACAGGTCGTCCAGATACAGCGCCTGCCCGGCCACCTGCGAGAAACCGACCAGCAGTCCTTCCAGCAGTTGCCGCAGGCGGCGGAAACTGCCGGCCAGGAACGTCAGGTCGCCGATGCTGAAATCGCCCGTGACCGTGCGCCAGGCGATGTAGGCATAGGCGAAGTAGTAGCCCAGTGTCCCCAGTGCGGCCAGCAGCGCGCCCCAGACCGCGCGGCGGCGGGCGAGGGCGCGGTTGGCGCGATAGAACTTGTCGGCGAGCTCGCGGTATCTGGAGATCAGGTAGCGGTGGAGGTTGAAGATCTTCACCTCCTTCGCCGTCTCCACGCTGGCGCCCATCTGGCGCACGTATTCGAGCTGCCGTCGTTCCGGCGTCCAGGCGTAGTTGAGCGAGTAGCCCAGCGCGTTGAAATGCGCCTCGCCGATGAACGCCGGTACCAGCGCAACCGCCAGCAGCACGATCAGCCAGGGCGCATACACCAGCAGGCCGGCGGCGAAGCTGATCACGGTGATCGAATCCTGCACCTGGCCGAACAACTGGCTCATCAGGTTCATGCGGCCCATCGTCTGACGACGCGCGCGATCGAGCTTGTCCTGAAGGTCGGGGTCTTCGAAATCCTCCAGGTCCAGCGTCGCCGCATGCTCCATCAGCCGCACGCTGGTGACATTGGTGAACAACTCCGACAGCAGCGCGTCGCCGTAGCTGATCAAGCGGCCGAGCAGGTCGGAACCGATCGCCAGCGCGAACTCGATCATCAGCAGCCATGCCAGCGTTTCCAGTTGGCCGCTGCGCCAGGCGGCGCCGATCGAATCGAACTGTACGCCAGCAGCCACCAGCGCAACCGCCTCATCGATGATCAGCTTGCCGACGTAAAGCGTCGCGATCGGCAGAAAGGCGCGGACCAGGCGCAAACCGAGCGTGGTCAGAGTGAGCGCGGGGCTGGTGGCCCAGATCTGGCGAAGAAAGGGCGGCAGGTTGCGCAATGCGTCGAAGCGTTCGCGCAGACTTGGTTTGCCGGAAGAAACGGGTTCGGCCACGGGCGAGACATCGAGGAAGAGGCAGGGTCGATTCTGCCTGTTCGATGCTCATCTCCGGTGAACGCCGATCAGCGGCGGAGGCGGGCCAACGCCCGGCCTCCGCGTCAGCGGATGTCAGAAGCGGTAAACCACGCCCAGGCGCAACCCGCTGTCGGTGAAATCCACGTTGCCGTTGAAGTTGGATTTGTTCGCATCCACATCGATCTTGGTCGCGGTGTAGTCCAGCGAGAAGCCGGTGTTCTCCCACGGGAACCACTCGACGCCGATGCGGCCGACTACCACGTCGCCATCGATGTCGTTGATGTTGGCGCTGAAGTATCCGGCGTCGGCCGAGATGCGCCAGTCCTCTCCCGGTGTCCAGCGCCAGCTGCCGCCGATCGTCGGCTCGGGCAGGTCCAGGTCGGTCGAGCCGCTGCGGCTGCCACCGCCCTGGTTGCCATTGGCGTCGAACTCCAGGGAGAGGTCCAACTGCATCTTGTACCAGACCAGTCCGAACCGAGGGCCGAGCGCCCAGGTCTCGTGCGAGGCTGCCCACCAGACGTAGTAGGCCTCGTAAGTGTCGACATTGAGCTCGCTGCGCACCGTGGCCGTCGCTTCATACACCGTGCCGTTGAACTCGATGTTCCGCTGCAGCTCCCGCGTGGAATCCGAATCGTTCTTGTAGTAGGAGAAGCCGAACTCGTGGTGATCCCAGGGGCGCCAGGTCAGGCCGACGTAGCCAATCGTATTGCTGCTGTCGAGACCGAGGTCGCGCTTGAGGTCGATGGGGGTGCCTCGAGCGGTTTCGCCATCGGCACGCACTTCCGTATCGAAGTCGGTGATGTAGCCGCCGATCCGCCCGCTGAACGTATCCAGGGGTTCCACGGCCCGGGCCTGCGGCGCCATGGCCAGCATGCCGAACGCCGGGATCAGTGCGACCAGGAACTTGGACTTGGACGACATGAATATCTCCCGATGAGTACCCCGGACATCGCGTCCGTCCCGGGCGGCGCATTTCTGTGCTTCCCGTAGCCAGAACGGTCTGGGTTCCTGAATCCGGACAACCCGCCGGTATCCCCGGCATGCTGGCCGCCACAGGCCGCTCAAGCCACTCATCACCTGGCAGGGACTCCCGGAGTGAGGATAAACGGCGGCGGTGGCGATCCCGTGAAGTCGCCTCTCAAAAGCCGCCTCTCAGAAGGGCCGCCTCTCAGAACTGATCGCTGATCTGCAGGAATACCGTCCCCTTGCCGCCCTCGCGTACGCCCACTCCGAACATCACCGGGCCCAGCCAGGAATCGAAACCGAAGTAGACGCTGCCGTTCCAGATGCCGTCGGTCAGGCTCATGTCGTCGCGCTGCTGCCAGGCGTTGCCGTACTCGACCGTGCTAGCCAGCAGGGCGGAGCGGCCGAGGACGTCGGCCAGCTTGTATACGTAGCCGCCCAGCAATATTGCGAAGTTCTGCCCGGTGAGTTCATTGCTGCGGAAGCCGACCAGGCGTCCGCGTCCACCCAGGCGGTAAATGCTCTGGATGGGGGCGACGCCGGAAATGGTCGAGTGATAGCGCGCGCCCAGCTCAATGGCATGCAGCCCGAACGGGTAGGCGTAGACGAGGTCGAGGTCGACCTGGTCGAAGTCGGTGTCGGCGCCCAGTGCTTCGTCCGAGCGCTTGTAGCCCAGGCGACCGTAATAGCCGTCGCGGGGAAAGTACACGCTGTCCAGGCGGTCCACGGTGATCACCGCGGCGACCTCGCCGACCTGGAAGTTCAG
>DATDBD010000146.1:0-7077 GCA_036525015.1 Lysobacter sp. | reverse complement strand
GATGTGGTTCACGCAGAAGCTCAACCCGACCACCGGCATGGACCCCATGCAGGCCAAGATGATGCAGTTCATGCCGCTGGTGTTCGGCGTGATGTTCGCCTTCTTCCCGGCCGGTCTGGTGCTGTACTGGGTCACCAACGGCGCGTTGGGCCTGCTGCAGCAGTGGTGGATGATCAAGCGCTACAGCGAGGAGCCGGTCAAGGTCTGAGCCACGCGGCGATGAACCAGCCCCGAAGCCCGCCACATGGCGGGCTTCGTCGTTTCTGGAGGCCACACAATGGACAGCACTCCACGCCGATCCTCCTCGCAGCGCCAACTTTCCCGCCCTTCTGCGACCATAGCCGCATGACTATCCAGGCCCGCGACACCATCGCAGCCATCGCCACGGCGCCCGGCGCCGGCGGCGTCGGCATCGTGCGTTTGTCGGGTCCCCACTCGTGCGCTATCGGCCAAGCGCTGTGTGGCCGCGCGTTGAAGCCGCGTCACGCCCACCATGCGCGCTTTCGCGACGAGCGCGACGAGACCATCGACGACGGCATCGCCCTGTACTTCGCCGCACCGGCCAGCTACACCGGCGAGGACGTGGTCGAGTTGCAGGCGCACGGCAGTCCGGCGGTCCTGCAGGAACTGGTGGCCCGCTGCGTCGCACTCGGGGCACGTCGCGCCCGCCCGGGCGAGTTCAGCGAGCGTGCGTTCCTGGAAGGTCGCCTCGACCTTGCACAGGCCGAGGCCGTCGCCGATCTGATCGCCGCCGCCGATGTCCGCGCGGCACGCGCGGCTCGCCGCGCCCTCGATGGCGAGTTCTCGCGCCGCGTCGAAGCGCTGGCGGATGAGCTGCTGGCGATCCGCGTCCACGTCGAGGCGGCGATCGATTTTGCCGATGAACCCATCGACACGCTCGGCGGCGCCCAGTTGCGTGCGCGACTGGCTTCCACTGCGGTGGCGCTGGACGATCTGTTGCGCGCAGCAGAACGCGGCCGCCGGCTGCGCGAGGGTCTGCACGCGGTGATCGTCGGACCGCCCAATGCCGGCAAGAGCTCGCTGCTCAATGCCCTGGCCGGCCGCGACCGCGCCATCGTCACCGACATCGCCGGCACCACCCGCGACCTGCTGCATGAAGTCGTGCGCATCGACGGCGTCGAGCTGACGCTGGTGGATACCGCTGGCCTGCGCGAAGGCGGCGACGCGATCGAGCGCGAGGGCATGCGCCGCGCACGCGGCGAACTGGAGCGCGCCGACCTGGCGATCGTGGTGCTGGATGCGCGCGACCCGGAAGGCGGCGCGACGGCGGTGGCCGATGCGATCGCCGGCGTGCCGGCGTGCCTTTGGCTGCATAACAAGGTGGACCTGCTGCCGATCCCGCCCGCGCACGCACCCGATGTGGTCCACGTCTCCGCCCATACCGGACAGGGTCTGGACGCATTGCACCGCCATCTGCGCGACCTGGCCGGTGGCGAAGGGGCTGGCGGAGAAGGCGAGTTCACGGCCCGAGCCCGCCATGTCGATGCCTTGGTACGGGCTCAGACAGAGCTTTCAGCTGCCCGCATGCACCTCGACCACGAAGCCCTCGACCTGGCCGCCGAGGCGCTGCGCCTGGCCCACGACCAGCTCGGGGAGATCACCGGCAAGGTGCGGGCGGACGATCTGCTCGGACATATCTTCGCCAGCTTCTGCATTGGCAAATGACGCCGGCACCGGCGCCGATTCCCCCGCGCCACCGGATGTCTTCGATGCTTGAAAATGGGCTGTTCATACAGATCCGACTTGACAAAAGTCACGTCCTGTCGCGTCCTAGTAGCCGTGTGCCCGTTCTGGCGCACTTCAGGGGAGCTTTGCCAATGACCGTCGTGTATTCCAACGGCCGGCCTGTGCGTCGGTTGTCTGCCGTCTCGAAATTTACCGCCGCGCTGGCCCTGGGCTGTGCGCTGGTGGCCTGCAGCAAGCAGGAGGCCGCACCGGAAGCGGCCACCACTACCGCTCCCACGGCCGCTGCCCCGGTCGTGACCGCCGATACCGCCGTTTCGGCCAAGGTTTCGGCATTGACAGTCGACCAGCTGCGCGAAGCGGGCAGCAAGGCCTACAGCGAGAACCGCCTGTATGCGCCGGCCGGCGACAACGCCGTGGAGTACTACCTGGCGTTGCGCGACAAGGCGCCGGGGGACGCCGCCGTGGCCAGCGCGCTGACCGACCTGCTGCCGATGACCGTCATCGCCACCGAACAGAGCGTCAATCGTGAGGACTTCGCCGAAGCGCAGCGTCTTGCGGCCCTGTTGGAGAAGGCCGATGCGCAGCATCCGGCGCTGGTGCGCCTGAAGTCGAGCATCACTGCCCAGCAGGCGGCCGTCACCAAGCGCGCCGAGCAGCAGGCGCTGAGCGCCGAGGAACAAGCCAAGAAGCAGGTCGAAGTCGAGAAGAAGCGCCTGGAAGACCAGAAGAAGCAGCAGGACCAGGCCGCCAAGCAGCTGGCCGCCAAGGAGTCGGCTGACAAGGCTGCCGCCAAGGAGTCGGCTGACAAGGCCGCGGCTGACAAGGTCGCTGCCGACAAGGCCGCCGCCGACCAACGCGCCACGGCCCAACGCCAAGCCGCAGCCGTCCCGGCTGCCGCTTCGGCCAACGCGGACCTGCGCGCAGTGTCCACACCGGCCCCGCGTTATCCGCCGGAAGCGCTGCGCGCCAACCAGTCCGGCGAGGTGCAGGTCGAGTTCACCGTCGCCAGCGACGGCTCGGTCACGGCGGCGCGTGTGGTGCGCTCCAACCCGGCGCGCATCTTCGATCGCGAAGCCGTCAACGCCGTGCGCAAGTGGCGCTTCCAGCCGGTGCCTGCGCCGGTTACCACGCGTCGCACGATCAGCTTCAATCCGGGCGGTTAAAGCCTGGAGTCGGGGCAAACGAAGTTCGAGAAAAAAGCCCGGCGATTGCCGGGCTTTTTTTATCCGGAGAGTAAAGAGCGGCAACGCTACTCAGGTTCCGCGCGCAGGGCATGCAACCGATACCGTGAAGCGGGCATGGACGCACCAGGAACCACGGCCGTAGCGGAATCGTGCGTTTCGCTGTTGCAGGAAGTGTCCGCAGAAGCGATCGCTACCAGCAGGCGACTGCGACTCGGCGCCATGTGCCTCGGCGCGAAGCGCGGGGCGCTACCCATTTGTCATGCTGGTCTGGCGCGGCCAAATCAGCTCGCGCACGGTCTGGGCACGCAGATCGTCGAAGCGCATCAAGCCCAGGCAGACTCGCACGCCGCCACGCAAGCAGCGGCAAGTCACACCTCTGATGGAATCAGCAGACCCGCGTCGAAGCGTGAGCCTCGCGCTAGTGGGCGACGCACGTCGGCTTCCGACTGACAGAACCGTCTGTCACGCAATCCTTCGCGCAAAGGAATGCCGAGCGACTACGTTCCACGTAGTGACCGACCTCGAAAGCTGAACGCCGACTGGACAAGCGGTTCGTGTCCAACGCATTGGATTGCCCCGATCCCGGCGATCCAAGGCTCCGAATCGCCCCGTACACACGCCCTGATCGGAATTTTGCGGGCAAACAACACGACGTTCGTGAAACGCAAACAGGGTGTTCGCAAATCCGATACGGCTCAGCCCGAAACGATGAACAGAATCGACCCGTTCAAAAAGTGTGACGACAAACAACAAAAAAACTTGATCCGACTCGGTGAGACATCCGCGACCGCGGATAGCTCCCCGGACTCGAATCAGCACTGCAGAGCGTCCGAACGCTTTGCATCGAAACGATCAACGGTCCATTTCGGGGACGAATCAAACGCCAGGAAGCCGTGCTGAAACGCATCGGCGTGGGCGGCTTTGGGTCTTGAGTACATGCCGACAGCAAAAACAACAACGCGTCGCAGCAAAGTACGCCTCTCCGGGCTGACGCTGGCGATCGCGTCCGCGCTCTGCGTGACGGAACTTGGCTACGTCCAGGCGGCCGAGCCGACTGAAATCGCTTCGTCGCGGATTTCGCCGATGCAGCGATCTCGCGCCGTCGGCCAGATCAAGGTCGAAGCCGATCGCGACAGTGTTCCGGCCGATGGTCAGACGCCGGTAAAGCTCGAGATCGCGCTGTGGGATCCGCACGGTCAACCGCTGGCCGGCGACGCGACGGTGACCGTGGAGGCCTCCAACGGACGTCTGCAGTTGCCGGGCGCGAGCAGCGATGAGGCGGGACTGGCACCGCGCGACCTTGATCGAGTCATGCCCAGGTTCCAGGTGCTGGCCAAGGACGGCAAGGCCACGGTCTGGTTGCTGGCGCCGATCGAGCCTCAGGTCGTGGACGTGCAGGTATCGGCGGGGGCGGCGACGGCAAAGGGGCGCATCACTTTCATATCAGAGCTGCGTGAAATGATCGCGGTCGGACTGATCGATGGCGTGCTGCGCGTCGACGACAAGAATCCGCTTCGGTTGAGCCAAGCGCGTCCCGACGACGGGTTCGAGGAGCAGATCAACAGCTGGTCGCGCGAAAGCGGCGACGGCAAGCGTAGTGCCGCGCTGCGCAGTGCCTTTTTCCTTAAGGGCAAGGTAAAGGGCGACGCGCTGCTGACCATGGCCTACGACAGCGACAAGCCGAATCGCGACCGATTGTTCCGCGATCTGGATCCGGAGCGCTGGTATCCGGTCTACGGCGATGCCTCGATCGTGGGTTTCGAGGCGCGCAGCAACAGCCGCCTGTACCTGCGCCTCGACAAGAACCGCCACTACCTGATGTACGGCGACATCGCCACCGGCGATGGCTTCAGCCAGCGCTTCGGACAAGGCGACGTCGCCAGCACGCAGGTGCGCGACCTGGGTCAGTACAACCGCGCGATGACCGGTGTGCGCGGGCATATCGAAAGCGATGCCGGCGCGCTCGATGTGTTCGCTGCCGACGACAACCTGCGCCAGGTTGTGGAGGAGTTCCCGGGACGTGGCCTGTCCGGCCCCTACACGGTCAGCAACAGCTCGCATGCGGTGCTGGGCACGGAGCGTGTGGAGATCATCACGCGCGACCGCTATGCGCCTTCGCGGATCGTCGACGTGAAGATGCAATCGCGCTTCACCGATTACACCTTCGAGCCGTTCAGCGGTCGCATCCTTTTCAATACGCCGGTGCGTTCTCTGGACGAGGCGTTGAACCCGGTGTCGGTACGGATCACCTATGAGGTGGACCAGGGCGGCGAGAACTACTGGGTCTACGGCGCCAACGGCCAATACCGCCTTAACTCATTGCTGGAAGTCGGTGGCAGCTACGTCGCCGACGAAAACCCGCTGGCCCCCTTCAAGTTGGCCAGCGCCAACACGACGCTGCACTTCGGGGAGCGCACCTGGCTGCGTGGCGAAGTCGCCCGCACGCAGAGTGCGCTGAACTCGCTCGGCGGCAACATCTACACCATCGATCCCAATGCCACCGGCGAGCAGGTGAGCGGCGACGCATGGCGGGCCGAATTCGGCCATCGCGGCGACGCACTGAACCTGCTGGCGTGGTATGGCGAGAGCGACCGCAACTTCAACAATCCGGCCTCGTCCTATCTCGGAGGTCGCAAGCAGGCCGGACTGAACAGCGAATGGACGCCGGCCGGTCCTTCCGAAAGCCAATGGTGGAGCCTGTACGCGCAGGGCAGCTGGATCGAAGACACGCTGACCGATGCCGAACGCACGCAGGCCCAGGCCGGAGTGCGCCTGGTGCCGAACGAAATGCTGAGCCTGGAAATCGGCGCCAATCACGTCAGCGAACATGACGGCAATGGCCTGGGCAACGGCCTGGTCGTGCCGGGCAATCTATCCGCGCCCTACGGCGTCGGTGTGGTCGCACCGGGATTCGGCGGCGGTTTCTATGGCGGCTCCGCCAATGCGCTCAATCCGGGCACAGGCCAGACTTTGTACAACACCGGCGCGGGATGGAGCACCGGCTACGGCAGCTCGGTGGGCAATGGCCTGGCCGGAGTCCCGGTCGAATACACCGCGCTGCGGCTGGCAGGCCAGTACCGGCCGACGCAACGCTTCGACATCAGCGCCGAAGTCGAGCAGGACCTGAGCGAGACCGAGCACCGCCGTGCGGCCCTGGGGCTGGGCTGGCAGGTTCATGACAAAACCCGCATGTACGGACGCTACGAGTGGAACACCGGGCTGAGCACGGTGGCCACCTCTGAGGGCGTCATCGACCCGGTGACCGGCCAGCGCCATCCCAGTCCGTACGAGACCAACGCCTTCGTGTTCGGTTTCGACACCGAGTACATGGAAGGCGGCACGGTGTTCAACGAATACCGCATGTACGACAGCTTCGGCGCGCGCCAGGGGCAGTGGGCCAGCGGCCTGCGCAACCTGTGGCACGTGACGCCTGCGCTGACGTTGCAGACCGGATTCGAGCAGCTGCAGGTACTCGATGGCCAAGGCCAGGAGTCGACCGCCGCAACGCTGGCGGCCGAATGGCGCCCGGACGAGTTGTGGCTGGTCAATGGCCGGTTGGAGTGGCGCCGCACCGACGCGATCAGCGATGTCGAAAGTGTCGGCGGGCTACCCACGCAAAGCTGGCTGTCGCAGGGTTACGACAGCTGGCTGTCGACGTTCACCGTCGCGCGCAAGCTCAACCGCGACTGGACCGTGCTAGCGCGCAACTACTACCTGCTCAACGACTACGACGGCGATCGCCAGAACAGCTACGAGGATCGTGCGCAGGTCGGCTTCGCCTACCGCGACACCGACACCAACCGCGTCAACGTGCTCGGCAAGTACGAATACTGGACGCGCCGCGACCGCAGCGTCAGCGAGTGGATGCAGGACGACGACCTGTTGTCGATGAGCGAAGGCTACGACAAGCATGTCGCCAGCGTGCACGCCGACTGGCACCCGAACCGGGTGTGGTGGCTGACCGGGCGCGTGGCCGGCAAGCGCCAGACCGATTACTTCCAGGGCGAGAGCGACCAATACACCGCCTACCTCGCCGGCATGCGCGCGACCTACGACCTCAGTGAGCGCTGGGACCTGAGCGCGATGGGCTACCAGATGTGGAGCCCCGGCGGCGCGCGTCAATACGCCCTGGGTGCCGAGGTTGGCTACCTGCTGACATCCAACCTGTGGTTGTCGGCCGGCTACA
>DATDBD010000145.1:0-4883 GCA_036525015.1 Lysobacter sp. | reverse complement strand
CGCCAGACCCAGTCGCCCTCCTCGGGCCAGCGGGCGATCTCGCGCGTCCAGCCCAGCAGGTTGCGCCAACGTTCGCGGCGGTACTCGTTGGCGGGGATCACCTGCGAGCGCTTGAGGTCTGCCAATTCCATGCACCGGTCCGGTGGAAGCTCCCAAGAGTCTAACGATCCGGGCACTTTTCGGCGGCCTCCGGGCGCTGATCCTGCGAAACCGATCTCCCAAAAAAGGCCGCCCGGACGCAGGTCCGTCTGCGTCCGGTGCGGTGCACTTCCTTGTCCAGGGTCTCTCCCCCGAATCCTGCGGGCTTCCTGCCCCTGCCGGGCCGCTTCCCTGCGGCGCTGGCAGTACGGTCAGCGCCTGACCGGCATGCGCGGCGCGGCGGCGGTGGGCTTCGCGGCCGGTGCCACGCCGCCGACGACGATGCGGTCGCGATTCTTCTCGACGGTCTTCAGCCCCACGCCCTTGACCAGCGCCAGTTGGTCGGGGCTGCGGAAGGGACCATTGGCCTTGCGATAGGCGACGATGGCCTCGGCCTTGGACGCGCCGATGTTGAGCAGGACGCGGTCGATGGTGGCCGCATCGGCGGTGTTGATGTTGACCTTGTCGGCCGCGTGGGCGCTGGCGGCCATCAGGCTGGCGGCCATCAGCAGCGACACGATCAGGGACTTCGAGGCAAGAGCGAACGACTTCATGGGTGTCTCCTTTGGAGGTGGATTCCGTTCCGCCGGCAGGCCCGGACTTGCGAGCCCGGGAACGAGGTCCTGCCGGTGTGGACAGTCTCCAGATCCCCTTGAGGCCAGCGTATCGTCCGACCCGCCGCCCCGAAGCCGGCGCTCGCCTCGCCACCGGGTAGGAAAAGTCCTACCTGGGTGGGAACGGTAGAATGGCGGTCTCTCCTATCCCCGCTCGAGGCCGTTCCATGGACGCCAGCAAGGTCGACCGCTACGTCGGCGAGAAATGGGACGACGAAATCGTCCCCCAGCTCGTCGAGTACATCCGCATCCCCAATAAGTCGCCGATGTTCGATGCCGACTGGGTCCAGCACGGCTACATGGACGACGCGGTCAAGCTGATGGAGCGATGGGCCAAGGCGCAGACCATCCCGGGCATGCAGGTCGAAGTGGTGCGCCTGGAAGGCCGCACGCCGCTGATCTTCATCGACGTCCCGGCGGCCAACGGCGGCAGCAACGAGGATTGCGTACTGCTGTACGGCCACCTGGACAAACAGCCGGAAATGACCGGCTGGGATGCCGACCTGGGCCCGTGGAAGCCGGTGATCAAGGGCGACCGCCTCTACGGCCGCGGCGGCGCCGACGACGGCTACGCGATCTTCGGTTCGCTGGCGGCGATCATGGCGCTGCAGGAGCAGAACCTGCCGCACGCGCGTTGCGTGATCCTGATCGAGGCCTGCGAGGAATCGGGCAGCTACGACCTGCCCGCCTACGTCGACCACCTGGCCGACCGCATCGGCAAGCCATCGCTGGTGGTGTGCCTGGATTCGGGCTGCGGCAACTACGAGCAGCTGTGGTGCACGACCTCGCTGCGCGGCCTGACCGGCGGCAACTTCACCGTCAAGGTGTTGAGCGAAGGCGTCCACTCCGGCGATGCCTCGGGCATCGTGCCGTCGAGCTTCCGCCTGCTGCGCCAGATCCTGTCGCGCATCGAGGACGAGAACACCGGCCGCATCCTCATCGAAGGCCTGCACGTCGACATCCCGGCCGAGCGCCTGGCGCAGGCGAAGGAAGCCGCGCGCGTTCTGGATACGGCCGTGTTCGACAAGTTCCCGTTCCTGCCTGGCATGAAGCCGATGGCCGACGACCTGGCCGAACTGGTGCTCAACCGCACTTGGCGTCCGGCGCTGTCGGTGACCGGCGTGGACGGCATGCCGCCGCTCAGCTCGGCGGGCAACGTGCTGCGTCCCCACACCTCGGTGAAGCTGTCGCTGCGCCTGCCTCCGACCATGGACGGCAAGAAGGCCGGCGAGTTGCTCAGGAAGGAACTGCTGCGCGATCCCCCCAACGGTGCGCAGGTCACGCTGGACCTGGAGAAGGCTTCCACCGGCTGGAACGCCCCGGCGCAGTCGGGGTGGCTGACCAAAGCCATCGACGCCTCCAGCCGTGAGTTCTTCGGCCAGCCGGCGATGTACATGGGCGAAGGCGGCACGATTCCGTTCATGGGCATGCTCGGCGAGAAGTTCCCGGGCGCGCAGTTCATGATCACCGGCGTGCTGGGCCCGCATTCGAATGCTCACGGCCCCAATGAGTTCCTGCACATCCCGATGGGCAAACGTGTCACCGCCTGTGTCTCGCGCGTCATCGCCGAGCACCACCTGGCGAGCCAACGCGGCGAGACCGCCGGCGTAGCCGCGGTGGCGGGTGGCGAGCATCACGGCGATCACGGCTGCTGCTGAGCGATCGGCAAGGCCGGCCCTCCCGGGCCGGCCCCCGTTCAGGAGAGCTGCTAGGATGCGGTCGCGTCACAACCATCCTGAAAGGGGAGTGATATGGGCGACATCCTGTACACGATCATCATTGGTGCGGTCATCGGTGTCCTTGCGCGTTTCTTCAAACCGGGCGCGGACCCGATGGGATGGATCCTCACCATCCTGTTGGGCATCGCAGGCGCCTATATCGGCAGCCTGCTTTACAAGAGCGGCGGGATGATCGGTTTCATCGTCTCGATCATCTGCGCCATCGTGCTGCTCTTCATCTACGAGCTGATTCGCAGCAAGACGGCCAAATCAGCGCCTTGAATCAGCACCTTGAATCAGCGCACGCGATTCAACAAAAACCCCGGCGCAAGCCGGGGTTTTTGTTTGCAAGGGATCTGTCCGCGTTTCGCTTCGCGCAAGCGCAACTCACTCGATCAGGTAATCGATCACGTGCTGCGCCAACCGCTCGGCCGGCTCGCTCACCGTGTCCAGCTCCAGCTCCGCCGCCTCAGGCACTTCGTAAGGAGAATCGATACCGGTGAAGTTGCGCAGCTGTCCTGCCCGCGCCTTGGCGTAAAGGCCCTTGACGTCGCGCTCCTCGGCCACCGCCAGCGGCGTGTCGATGTAGACCTCGACGAACTCGCCCGGTGCGAACAGGTCCCGTGCCATGCGCCGCTCGGCGCGGAACGGCGAGATGAAGCTCACCAGCACGATCAGACCGGCATCGGCCATCAACTTGGCGACCTCGGCGACGCGACGGATGTTCTCGACGCGATCCTCGTCGGTGAAGCCCAGGTCCTTGTTGAGCCCATGGCGGACGTTGTCGCCGTCGAGGATGAAGGTGTGGTACCCCATCGCATGCAGGCGCTTGTCGACCAGGTTGGCGATGGTCGACTTGCCTGACCCGGACAGGCCGGTGAACCACAGGCAGCGGGGCTGCTGGCCCTTGATGCGCGCACGCGCCGTCTTGTCGACGTCCAGATGCTGCCAGTGGATGTTGGCGGCGCGGCGCAAGGCAAAATCGAGGGTGCCGGCGGCGACCGTGGCGTTGCTTTGGCGATCGACCAGAATGAAACCGCCCAGCGTGCGGTTGTCGGCATAGGCCTCGAACGGCACCGGCTGGTCGAGGTAGATGTTGCAGTAGGCGACCTCGTTGAGTTCCAGGTGCTTGGCCGCCAGTGGCTCCTGCGTGTTCACGTCGATCTTGTGCTTGATCTCGGTGATGCTGGCGCTGACCGTGCGCGTGCCGATCTTCAGCCAATAAGGCCGTCCCGGCAGCAGCGCCTGTTCTCCCATCCACAACAGGTGCGCGGCGAACTGGTCGGAGACCTGCGGCGGCTTGTGCGCATCGGCGATCACGTCGCCGCGGCTGATATCGAGCTCGTCCGCCAATGTCAGCGTGACGGCCTGGCCTTCGCCGGCGATGTCCAGGTCGCCGTCGGCGGTGACGATGCGGGCTACCTTCGAACGACGGCCTGACGGCAACGCGACGATTTCGTCGCCGGGACGCACCGTGCCCGCGGCAACGGTGCCCGCAAAGCCGCGAAAATCCTGGTTGGGCCTGTTGACCCATTGCACCGGCAGGCGGAATCCGACGTCGCCGCGCGTGCGTTCGACACGCACCGTCTCCAGGTACTCCAGAACGCTGGGGCCGTCGTACCACGGCGTCTGCGGCGAGCTTTGCAGCAGGTTGTCGCCCTGCAGGGCCGACAGCGGAACCGCCTGGACGTTGTCGATGCCCAACTGCGCCGCGAGTTGGCGATAGCCGTCGACGATCTCGTCGAACACAGCGAAGTCGTAGCCCACCAGATCCATCTTGTTCACCGCCAGCAGCACATGGCGAATACCAAGCAGCGAGACGATGTAGCTGTGCCGGCGCGTCTGCGCCAGCAACCCCTTGCGCGCGTCGACCAGTACCACGGCGACATCGGCGGTGGACGCGCCGGTGGCCATGTTGCGGGTGTACTGCTCGTGGCCTGGGCAGTCGGCGACGATGAACTTGCGCTTCTCGGTGCTGAAGAATCGGTAGGCGACGTCGATGGTGATGCCCTGCTCACGCTCGGCGGACAGTCCGTCCATCAGCAGCGCGTAATCGATTGCATCGCCCTGGGTGCCGTGACGGCGGCTGTCCGATTCCAGCGCCGACAGCTGATCGGCGAACAGCGCACGGGTTTCGAACAGCAGGCGGCCGATCAGCGTGCTCTTGCCGTCGTCGACGCTGCCGCAGGTGTTGAAGCGCAAAAGGCCGCGCGCGAGGCGGCGCTGGATGTCGACGTCGATGTCGCGCCCGAGCGTTCGTGATGCCGCCATCTAGCCGTCCCCCAAGCAGCGGGTGAGAGCGGGCATCAGAAGTAACCTTCCTGCTTTTTCTGTTCCATCGAGGATGGGGAGTCGTGGTCGATCATGCGGCCCTGACGTTCGGACGTTCGAGCCGAGAACATTTCGTTGATGA
>DATDBD010000144.1:0-3686 GCA_036525015.1 Lysobacter sp. | reverse complement strand
AATGCGACGACCGCATAGCCATCGGCCAGCAACCGGGGTAGCCATGCCGCGATGCGCGTGCCATGGCTGGACCATCCGTGCGCGAACAGCACGTAGGGCTGCGATTGTGGATCGCCCCAGACGTAGGTCGCGATGGCATGGCCGTCGACCTGGATCTGCGTTTCCCGCGCACCGTAGGTGGACGCCGCCAATGCACGCGCGCGCGACGACGCCAAGGGAGTGCTGAACAAACGGGCGGCACGCTGCAGTGTCGTGTCCGGAGCGACCCGGCTGCCAAGAAGAAAGCCTAGGCGGAGCCCGTACAGCTTGATTAGGTTACGAACGATCGTGCTAATTTTGGCGGTGATCGGGTACACGGCATACCTCCGCGAGTCAGCGGGTGGGGGTCAGGATTGGGGGGCGTCGGATTGAGGCGCGTCGGATTGAGGCGCGTCGGATTGAGGCGCGTCGGATTGAGGCGCGTCGGATTCAGGCGTGTAGGAGCGGAACAAGCGCTCCAATGCACGGCGGCCGCGGCTCACGGCCACTTCGAAGCCGAACAGACCGGCATCGTGATGCACGGTCAGGGCCAGGCTATAGAGCTCGAACGCCATCTGCTCGGGCTCGGTGTCTGCGGCCAGATCGCCGACATCGACGCCGATCTGCACCGCACGGGAGATCTGTTCACGCCAAAGCAATTCGTTCTTGACGATGCGATCGCGCAGCGGACCGGGGCGATCGTCAAACTCGCTGGCCGCGCTGAGCAGGATGCACCCGCCCTCGGACTGCCGTGCCCATTCGAACCAGCCCTCGGCGATGGCGCGCAACCGGGGAATTCCACGGGGAGCCTTGAGCGCGGGGTGGAGCACGGTGGAGACGAACCTTAGTCCCGCGGCGTCCAGCACGGCCAGCTGCAGGTCCTCGCGCGAACCGAAGTGGGCGAAGACGCCGCTCTTGGACATGCCGACTGCCTGCGCCAGCGGGCCGATCGACAAACCTTCCAGCCCGGCCGAGCAGGCAATGCCGTAGGCGCGGTCGATGATGGTCTCGCGGGTGGCAGCGCCTTTGGTGGTGGCAGTCATGGTGGACATGAGCTACAAATAGCACGTCCGTTCGTTTTATTGTTGACCGCTCGTCGGCGAGCCGGATTGCCTATTCAGGCTCGGCATCCGTGCCTGGGCCCAAGGCACGCTGCATCTGCACGGTATCCAGCCAGCGACCGTGCTTGCGCCCCAATCCCGCGAACACCCCAACGGTCCGGAAGCCCAGTCGCTCATGCAACGCGACCGAAGCCGAGTTGGAGACGTCGCCAATGACCGCGACCATCTGCCGGAACCCGAGCGCCTGGCACTCGTCGATCAGCCGTTGCAACAGGCCGCGTCCGACTCCCCGGCTCTGCGCCCAGGGCTCGATATAGACCGTGTCCTCGACGGTCCAGCGATAGCCCTCGCGAGTCCGGTAACTGCTGGCGTAGGCGTAGCCGGCGAAGCGTCCGTCCAGTTCGGCAATGAAGTAGGGAAAGCCCTGGTCGACGATGCCCCGCCAGCGGCGCGCCATCTCGCCTTCGTCGGGTGCGACGTACTCATACGTTGCGACGCGTTCGTCGACTTCGCGCGAGTACAGCGCGGCGATCGCCGGCAGGTCGTCGGCGACGGCGGGTCGGATCAGCAGGCCCGTAACCAAGGGGCTCAGTCGCGGTAGCGCTTGAGCAGGTCGCCGTAGGCGTCGATTCGGCGATCACGCAGGAACGGCCAGATGCGACGCACGTGCTCGCTGCGCTCCAGGTCGACTTCGGCCATCAGGATCTCCGCACTGTCCTGGTTGGCCTCGGCAATGAACTCGCCCTGCGGTCCCAGCACATGGCTGGAGCCCCAGAAGCGTATGCCGGAAGTGCCGAGCGGGGAGGGCTCGTGGCCGATGCGGTTGCAGCTCAGCACCGGCAGGCCGTTGGCCACAGCGTGACCGCGGTGGCTGAGGACCCAGGCGTTGCGCTGGCGATCTTTTTCGGCCTGTTCGTCATCCGGGTCCCAACCGATGGCGGTGGGATACAGCAGCAACTCGGCGCCGGCCAGCGCCATCATGCGCGCGCCTTCCGGATACCACTGGTCCCAGCACACCATTACGCCGAGACGGCCGACCGCGGTATCGATGGGCTCGAAGCCGAGGTCGCCCGGCGTGAAATAAAACTTCTCGTAGAAACCCGGATCGTCCGGGATGTGCATCTTGCGGTACTTGCCGGCGGTCGAGCCGTCAGCGTCGAACACTACCGCGGTGTTGTGATACAGCCCGGTCGCGCGCTTTTCGAACAAGGAGCTGACCAGCACGACCTTGTGCTGCTTCGCCAGTTGCCCCAGGCGTTCCGTACTCGGGCCGGGAATGGTCTCGGCCAGATCGAACTCGTGCACCGATTCGTGCTGGCAGAAATATGGTCCGTTGTGCAGCTCCTGCAGCAGTACCAGGCGCGCGCCGTTCTTCGACGCCTCCGCAACGCGGGCTTCGATGTTGGCGAGGTTGGCGTCGCGGTTGCCGTGGTCGCGATCCTGGATCAGGGCAACGGGGAGAGTGGTCTTCTTCATCGTGGGGCGTGCTCCAGGCGCGGTGCCGCGAACATTGTAGGGCGGGCCTGGGCCCGCCATCGGTGGCTTGGTGACGTGCGGCGGTCCAGGTGGTCCTTCCGAATTACGACGGCCAGATCAGATCACAAGGCCCTGCGGAAGCTGCATGGTGATGCAGTGCAGGCTGCCGTTCTGCCAGATCAGCGGGCGGCACGGTACCGGCACAATCTGCCGATCGGGGAAGGCTTCGGCCAACACGGCCTGGGCGCTGGCGTCGGCGGCGTCGCCGTAAGCGGGGATCAGCACCGCTCCATTGACGATCAGGAAGTTTGCATAGCTCGCCGCCAGGCGCCGGCCCTCGTCGATGATCGGCTGGGCCCACGGCAGCGGGAACAGGCGATAAGGCTGGCCATCGCGCGTGGTCAGCGCGGCCAGTTCGTTCGCCATTGCCTGCAGTTCGGCGTAATGCGAGTCGCCCGGGTCGTCGCAGCTCTGGAACACGATCGCGTCGGGACCGGCGAAGCGGGCGAGGGTGTCGATATGGGCGTCGGTGTCGTCGCCTTCCAGGTAACCATGATCGAGCCACAGCACGCGGTCCTGCTGCAGCCAGCCGGCCAGATTGGCCGTGAGCTCTTCGCGACTGACCTCCGGGTGACGCTCATGCAGACACTGCCAGGTGCTCAGCAAGGTGCCTGCGCCGTCCGTTTCGATGGCACCACCTTCCAATGCAAAATCAACGCTTTGGCGAGCACTATTGAGAAATATTCCAGCTTCGTGCAGACGTTCAACCAGCAGGTCGTCCTGGCTCGCGTCGAACTTGCCGCCCCAGCCGGTGAAGCGGAAATCCAGCAGACGGAAACCGGGGCCTTCCCGCAGCGAGATCGGGCCGGAGTCGCGCAGCCAGGTGTCGTCGTGGGGCGCTTCGACAAAACGCACGCGGTCCATATCGATTCGCGCGGAGGACAAGCGGGCACGCGCGTAGGCTTCGACGTCTTCATCGGCGACGATGACGACGGCGGGCTGGAAACGGGTGATCGCCGCGACGAGGGCGATGTAGGTCTCTTCGACCTCGCCCAGGCGATCGGCCCAGTCGGTATCGGCGTTCGGCCAGGCGATCAGGACCGCGGACTGGGGTTCCCACTCCGCGGGGAA
>DATDBD010000143.1:0-2677 GCA_036525015.1 Lysobacter sp. | reverse complement strand
GCAGCCGCCGTGGCCGGGGCCGTGGTGGGTTGCTGGGCCTCGGCGCTGGTCGGCTCCTCGCTGCCGGATCCAATCCGGCGCAAGTTCGATGCCGAGATCCAGGCCGGAAGCATCCTGGTGGTGATCGACGCGGAGAGGGAGCAGCTCGACGCGGCGGAGCCGTCGATATTGCTTGCCGGCGCGACGACGCTTCCGTACGAGCAGACCACGGCGCTGGTGCGTTGAGCACCAGCACCTGTTGTCCCCGATGGGGCCATCAGCGACGCTGATCCCAGCTGACCCCAGCCGACTACGGCTTCTCCTCGCTCTCATCCATGGTCTTGTCGTGCGAGCGGTATTCGGTCTCGTCGACGAAGCCATCGCGATCGGTGTCGATGGTCGCGAAGCGCGTACTGAAGTCTGCGTTGGCGCGGGCTTCGCTGGCGCTGATCCGGCCATCGGTGTTGGCGTCCAGCTGCGTCCACAGCAGGGGCTTGGCCGGCGGCGGCGTCGTCGCCATGCCCTGCGATTGCGTCGGTGGCAGCTGCGTCGGCGGCGGCTTCTGCGATGTCATCGGGTCTTCGTCGCCTGTTTGCGGCGGCGGCAAACCATCGCGGGCATGGTCCACCGCATCGGCGGCATGCTCGGTTTCCGGTGGCGGAACGGTCTGCTGGGGTGCGCCGCCCTCGACGTCCTGTGCGCCACCGTTCGGATGCGCATCCAGGCGCGGCGCAATCGCCATCAGCAACGGGATCAGAGAAGCACCCAGCGCGATCCGCAACATACGCTTGTGACGCGCCTGGGCAACGGTTTGGACGGTGGCTCTCATGGGCGAGCTCCTTGGCTGCCGATGCGGCCGGCAGCGGGCCTCGGCAACGGGCACAAGCCCGCTTGACCTGGAGGCGAGCATCGGACCTGGCGACTGTATGGGCGGCAACGCGGCCGCGGCTAACGGCGCCTTCATTGCGCCGTGTCGCGCGCTTATCGCCTGCGCCTGTTCATCCGCCTTGCGCGATCTGCGCTTGCTGCCATGCGTCATGACGTCGCGCGGCACAACCCGTCTGTGTCAGGGCGCTGACGTCCTCGCCCGCCCGCGCGGCAAGCTCTGCAGCGCCTCGCGGTAGCGGGCCTGCAACACCTGTACCTTGGCCACGTAGGCCTGCGTTTCGGCATACGGAGGCACGCCACCGTAGCGCGTCACCGCTCCGATGCCGGCGTTGTAGGCGGCGGCGACCAGCACGAGGTTGTCGCCATAGCGGCGGCTCAGCGACTCCAGATGCCGGGCACCCGCGCGGATCGACTGGTCCGACGAGAAGGGATCGGTGACGCCGTACTGCCGGCTCGTCTCCGGCATCAGCTGCATGACCCCTTTGGCACCCTTCGGCGACACCGCCGCGGCATCGAAGCCGCTTTCGGCATGGGCGATCGCCCGCAGCCAGGTGTCGTCTACGCCGGTCGCCTTCGCTGCCGCGCGGAACTGCGCCGGATATCGGTCCAGTTGCGGACGACCGATGTGGCCCAGCCCCGCGTGCGCCGGCTCGCCAGGCGGCGTTTGCACGGTGAACGCCAGCACCTTCTCCGAGCCCGGCAGCTTGCGCGTGCTGTACACGGTCTTGCCGTCCTGCTGGCGCTCGTACAGCGTGCCATTGACGACGCCCATCGCGCCCCACAGGTTGGGGAGCTTCACCGCGTTGTCGTCGATCTCGCGCGCCGTGCAGCGCGAGCCGGGCTCCGGCGCGGTCGCCAGGCTGACGGTGCCGCCCTGGACGCAGCGATAAACGGTGCGCGCATGCGCGTCGAAGCCGGCGCCCAGGACAAACAGCGCCATCAAGAAGGTCACGCGGGCGGCCCGGTTGCGGGATGGCGGGTGGATACGGAGCATCCGGCGATTCTAGGCCCTGGTTCCCCGCCACTTGGCTAACGCAGCGTGAAGGGCTATTTCACGGGCACGTCGTACGCGGCCGTCGGTGCGGGCTCGATCCGCAGCGTGTAATGCCACCATTCCAGCGGATAGTTGCGAAAACCGTGCCGCTCCATGGCCTGCCTGAGCAACTGTCGATTCCCGCGTTGGGCTTCGCTTACATCGGGCGCATCGGTGTGGGCGCGTTCATCGAAGAAATCGAACGCGGTGCCCATGTCGAGTGGTTCGCATTGGACGCCTTGGGGATCGCATTGCATCAGCGTCAGGTCGATCGTCGCACCGCGGCTGTGGCCAGAGCGGTCGGCGATGTAGTCGGGCACCAGCGCGGTCTTGTCCACGTGGGGGTAGTACTGCGCCTTGCTGCGCTGGTCGCCCAGATCGCGGGCCCAGGCGACGAAGCGATGCACCGCCCGCACCGGTCGGTAGCAGTCGAACACCCGCAGGCGCATCTGCCTCGAGCGTAAGTCCGCCTCCACGCGCGCCAGGGCACGGGCCACAGGGTCGAGCAGGTAGCAGCGCGGCGCCTCATAGCCGTCGATGGGCGCACCGACGAAGTTGTTGGACCCGGCGTAGCGGATGTCCAAGTCGATGTCGGGCACCAGCGCCTGCACGTCGAGCAGACCGGCCTCGGCCGGGGTACGCGCGGGCGAGACGTCCGCCGTGTCTCCGGTGGACGCACAAGCCGCAAGCATCAACGCCGCCGCCAGCGTGACCGGCGCGGCGAGGCTACGGACAGGCGCCCGTGCGCTTGAATGCCAGGTCTTCATAGTCGTAGCT
>DATDBD010000142.1:0-8897 GCA_036525015.1 Lysobacter sp. | reverse complement strand
TTCGTGCGCTTCGGCTCGACCCGTCGGGCGTCAGCCCTTGGGTGCGGCGTAATGCTTCTTCAGTCCCGCCCAGCAAGCCTGGTATTCGCGCTGGCGATGCGCCGCTTCCAGCGCCTGGCGCGTCGGCCGGATCACCGCGCGGGTTTCGAACATGAAGGCCATCGTGTCACCGATGACGTCGGGCTTGGCGAGGTCGGCCGCACTGGCCTTCTCGAAGGTCGCCGCGTCCGGGCCGTGTCCGGTCATCGAGTTGTGCAGCGACGCGCCGCCCGGGGAGAAGCCCTCGGCCTTCGCATCGTAGGCGCCGTGTACCAGGCCCATGAACTCGCTGGCGATGTTGCGGTGGAACCACGGCGGGCGGAACGTGTCCTGCGCCACCAGCCAGCGCGGCGGGAAGATCACGAAATCCATGTTGCTGGTGCCCGGCGTGTCGCTGGGCGAATGCAGCACCAGGAAGATGCTCGGATCGGGATGGTCGTAGCTGATCGAACCAATCGTGTTGAAGCGACGCAGGTCGTACAGGTACGGCGCGTAGTTGCCGTGCCAGCCGACGACGTCCAGCGGCGAATGGCCGATGTCGGCGCGCCACAGGTGGCCCTGGAACTTGCCGACCAGTTCGAACTCGCCTTCGACATCCTCGAAGGCCGCATTCGGCGTGAGGAAGTCGCGCGGATTGGCCAGGCCGTTGCTGCCGATCGGGCCGAGATCGGGCAGGCGCAGCATCGCGCCGAAGTTCTCGCAGACATAGCCGCGCGCCTCGCCGTCGGGCAGCGATACCGCGAAACGCACGCCACGCGGGATCACCGCGATCTGCAGCGGCTCGACTTCCAGCACGCCCAGTTCGGTGGCGATGTGCAGGCGGCCCTGCTGCGGCACGATCAGCAACTCGCCGTCGGCGTCGTAGAAGTAGCGCCCCTGCATGTCGCGATTGGCGGCGTAAAGGTGGATGCCGACGCCGCTCTGCGCAGCCGGCGAGCCGTTGCCGGCCATCGTGAAGAGGCCATTGACGAAATCGACCGGCGAGGTCGGCATCGGCAACGGATTCCAGCGCAACTGGTCCGGCGTGACCGGGCCGTCGCCGAAGTCGTTGTGGAAGCGTTGTCCTGACACCGCCTGCGCGTACGGCGCGAACGTTCCGTGCATCGCCGCCGGGCGGATCCGGTACAGCCAGCTGCGGTGGTTGGCGTGGCGCGGCGCGGTGAACGCCGTACCCGACAACTGCTCGGCATACAGGCCGTGGGCGACGCGCTGCGGAGAGTTGCGCCCGACCGGCAGCGTGCCGGGAACCGCCTCGGTAGCGAACTCGTTGCCGAAGCCGGATTGGTAGCCAGTGCTGCGAATGGTCATGCAGACATCGCTCTTTGAAATCCCCTCTCTCGCCTGCGGGAGAGGGGTTGGGGTGAGGGGCGGCAGCCGCCGAAGACATTGGGTATTGCGCTATATCCAGCAACGCTTCGCAAGAGCAAGGCGCTTCGCGCCTCCCCTCACCCCTGCCCCTCTCCCGCACGCGGGAAAGGGGTTCCAGGCAAGGGCTTACAGCACGCCGCGCCGCATCTGGTCGCGCTCGATGCTCTCGAACAGCGCCTGGAAATTGCCTTCGCCGAAACCCTCGTTGCCCTTGCGCTGGATGATCTCGAAGAAGATCGGTCCAATCGCGTTCTGGGTGAAGATCTGCAGCAGCTTGCGCTTGTGCGTTTCCGGATCGGCGTCGATCAGGATCTTATTCCTGGCCAGGCGCGCGACGTCCTCGCCGTGGTCCGGCACGCGCTGGTCGATCACGTCGAAGTAGGTGTCGGGCGTGTCGAGGAACTCGACGCCCTGCGCGCGCATGGCTTCGACGGTCTCGTAGATGTTGTCGGTGAAGCAGGCGATGTGCTGGATGCCCTCGCCCTGGTACGCGTCGAGGTACTCGTTGATCTGCGACTTGGGATCGCTGGACTCGTTGAGCGGAATGCGCACGATGCCGTCCGGCGCGGTCATCGCCTTGGACACCAGGCCGGTCTTGGCGCCCTTGATGTCGAAGTAGCGGATCTCGCGGAAGTTGAACAACCGCTCGTAGTAGTCCGACCACTTCTGCATGTTGCCGAAGTAGAGGTTGTGCGTGAGATGGTCGATGAAGGTCAGGCCGAACCCGGTCGGGTTCTGGTCCGCGCCCTGCACCGGCAGGTAGTCGGCTTCGTACATCGAACCGGCGCTGCCGTAGCGGTCGACCAGGTACAGCATGCAGTCGCCGATGCCCTTGACCACTGGTGCGTCGACGACGCGGCTATCGGCCTTGTCGGTGATCGCTTCGCCGCCGTTGTTGACGACGGCGTCGAACACCACGCCAGCCGGCTTTTTGAAGCGGATCGCGAAGCCACAGGCGCTGGGGCCGTGCTTTGCGGCAAAATCGGCGGCGAAACTGTCCGGATCCTCGTTGACCAGGAAGTTCACGCCGCCCTGGCGGTATACGGTGATCGGCCGGGTCTTGTGGTGCAGGGCGGCGGTGAAGCCCATCTTGCGGAAGTAGTTGTGCAGCAACTCGCCCTGGCCCGCCGGCGCGGCGAATTCGACGAACTCGAAGCCGTCGATCCCCAGCGGGTTCTCGAACGTGGTGACTTGCATGCCGAGGTTGGGCTGCGCATTCATGGCATTGTTCTCAGGTGGCGGCAGCGTCCGCCGGGGACGGCCTAGGAATCGGGTAAGGTCGTTATAGTTTCAATTGAAACCATAATCAAGGGTCTTTGCGACATGAATCAGCTCCGCCCAGGCCATGCCGAACTAGACCTGGAGCATTTCCTGCCCTACCGCCTGTCGGTATTGAGCAACCGGCTCAGCACCATGATCGCCCGCATCTATACGGAGCGATTCGCCCTGAGCATCACCGAATGGCGGGTCATGGCAGTGCTGGGCCGCTACCCGGACCTGTCCGCCAACGAGGTGGCCCAGCGCACGGCCATGGACAAGGTGGCGGTCAGCCGCGCGGTGGCGCGCCTGCTCGATGCCGGGCGCCTGAAGCGCGAGATCCACGGCGACGACCGTCGCCGCTCGGTGCTGCGCCTGTCGGAGGGTGGCTACAAGATTTACGACGAAGTGGCCCCGATGGCGTTGGCATTCGAGCGTCGCGTGCTCGACGGCATCGACGAAACCGAGCGCGCCCTGCTGTTCCGCTTGCTCGACCGGCTGGACGAACTGGAGTTGCGTGCCGAGTTGGAGTCGCTCGACTCGCCGTAGGGCGGGCCTTGGCCCGCTGCAACGATCAGGCAAAAAAAACGGCGGCTCGCAGGCCGCCGTTTTTTTTCCTCATTCCAACGAAAGCTGGAATCCATTTTGCCTTTGCCCTGGCTCCATCTGGGTCAAGGGGGCTGCGAGATGGATCCCCGCCTTCGCGGGGATGACGAGCCGGCAAAGCCGAGCCCGCAAGACGGGCTCGGGCCGGATCGTCACTTCACGCCATGCATCAGCTTCTGCACCAGCGGCGCGATCAGGAACAACAGCACGCCAGCGCCCACCAACGCCCAGAAGCCGAAGGTGTAGCCGCTCAGTGCCGAGGCGGTGGTCATGCCGCCCTCGCCGCTGACGATGCCGGCGAAGATGCCCGACAGGTTGTTGCCGATGCCGGTCGACAAGAACCAGCCGCCCATGCCGAAGCCGACCAGGCGCAGCGGCGCCAGCTTGGTGACCATCGACAGGCCGATCGGCGACAGGCACAGCTCGCCGACCGACTGGATCACGTAGACCATGAAGAGCGTCCAGAACGGGATCTTGCCGGCGACGCTGACCAGGCTGGACAGCGCGAACATCAGCAACAGGAAGGCCAGGCCGTTGAAGATCAGGCCCAGGCCGAACTTGCGCGGGATCGACGGGTTGGCCTTGCCCAGCTTCACCCAGATCAGGGCGATGATCGGTGCGAGCGTGATGATCGCCAGCGAGTTGACCGACTGGAACCATGCGTTCGGGAACACGAAGCCGCCCGGGCCGAACAGGTCGCGGTCGACGATCTTGTCGGCGAGGAAGGTGAAGGAACTGCCGGCCTGCTCGAAGAACATCCAGAACAGGATGTTGAAGGTGAAGATGATCAGCATCGCGATCACTTTGTCGCGCTGCACGGCGCCTTCGCGGATGCCTTCGACCAGCAGCAATGCGCACAGGGCGATGAACATCGCCAGCAGGATCCACTGCAACGTGCCCGCACCGACGGCCAGCAGGAAATACACCGCGGGGATGGCAGCCAGTGCACCGATCAGCACATACAGCACCTTGTGCTTGCCGGCGCTGTCCACCGGCGGACGGCCGATGCCATCGAGCCCGCGACGACCGAACCAGAACCACACCAGGCTGATCAGCATGCCGATGCCCGAGGTGAAGAACACCACCTTGTAGGCGGGCATGCCGCTGCTGCCGAACACCTGCTCGGCCAGCGCGCCGGTCAGGATCGGCGATATGAAGGCGCCAGCGTTGATGCCCATGTAGAAGATGGTGAAGCCCGAGTCGCGACGCTCGTCGCTGACGCTGTAGAGCTTGCCGACCATCGTCGAGATGTTGGGCTTGAACAAGCCGTTGCCGACCACGATCGTCGCCAGGCCGAACTTGAAGATCTGTTCATTGGGCAGCGCGATCATGAAAAGGCCTGCGGCCATGATCACCGCGCCCAACAGGATCGAGCGTTGATATCCCAACACCCGGTCGGCGATGTAGCCGCCGAAGATCGCCGCCGCGTAAACCAGCGCCAGGTACGCGCCATAGACACGGTTGGCCGGAGCCTCGCCCGCGGCGTCACCGCTGTAGAACTGCGCGACGATGTACAGCACCAGTGCCCAGCGGATGCCGTAGAACGCGAAGCGCTCCCAGAACTCCGTCATGAACAGCATCCACAACGGCTTGGGATGCCCCAGGACCTGCTTGAATTCTGGAATGGCCGCCGGCTGGCCGGGCGTAGGTGTCGCGGTTCCGCTCATGCGGTGTCCCCTGGTGGTTCAAATACTGAATGGAAAGCCCATGCCGGATGGCACGGGACCGGGGAGATTTACCGGGTGATGTCACGCACGTCAAACTTGTGTGAAGGCCGGCCGAGCTTGCTGCGACGCAGCATTTGCCATGCCCGGCGCCGGCCTCCCTGTTCAGGTGCGCGCCTGCGCCGCTGCCAACGCAAGACCCAACAACTCGGGAAACCGGGCGTGCGCGCCGACCAGCCGCTGCTGCGCCTCGTCCAGTGAACACCAGCGCAGTTGTGCATGCTCCTGCCGGGCTTCGGGCTCACCTTGCCATTGCGTCACCACGTACAGACGCAACCGCCACGGCTCCGGCGCCTGCCCATCGATGCAGTCCATGTACTGCAGGTGCGTGGCGACGATGCCCAACTCCTCGTCCAGCTCGCGCACCAGCGCCTGTTCGTCGCTCTCGTCCGCTTCGACATGACCGCCGAATACATCCCACGCACCCGCCAGCCAGTCGCAATCGTCGCTGCGCAGACCCAGCAGCACCCGACCTTCCTTCACGACGAACGCGCCGACACAGTCGTGCACGCGCGCCGTCATGGCATCACCCCGGCGTGGCGCCGTAGTCGCCGCCGGCGCCGATGCTGGTGCGCACTTCGAACAGCTCCGGGAAGAAGGTCAGTTCCAGCGCCTGCTTGAGGAAGCCCACGCCGCTGGAGCCGCCGGTGCCGCGCTTGAAACCGATGATGCGCATCACCGTGCGCATGTGGCGGAAGCGCCACAGCTGGAAATGGCTTTCCAGGTCGACCAGGTCCTCGCACAGGTGGTACGCCTCCCAGTGCGCGTCGGTGTCCTCGTAGATGCGGCCGAACACCGGCAGCAGCGCAGGATCGGACACGTGCGCCTGCGACCAGTCGCGTTGCAGGTGCGGCGCAGGAACCGCGTGACCGTGCCGGGCCAGGTAGCGCAGCATTTCGTCGTACAGGCTGGGCGCTTCCAGCACTTCGCGCAGGCTCGCCTCGGCGGCCGCGTCGTGCGAGAACACCTTGAGCATCGCCGCGTTCTTGTTGCCGAGCAGAAACTCGATGGTGCGGTACTGCAGCGACTGGAACCCCGAGGAAGGCCCGAGGATCTCGCGGAACTCCATGTATTCCGACGGCGTCAACGTCTCCAGCACCGACCACATCTCGGTGAGCTGGCGCAGGATGTTCTTGCAGCGCGCGAAGATCTTCTGGCACTCGCCGAGCCGGTCCTCGCGCAGGTGCACGACCGCTGCCTTGAGCTCGTGGATCATCAGCTTCATCCACAGCTCGGAGACCTGGTGCTGGACGATGAACAGCATCTCGTCGTGATGCGGCGGGTTGGAAAGGCGCTGTTGCGCTGACAGCAGCGTGTCCAGCTGCAGGTATCCGGAATAGGTCATCCGGCCGGTCAGGTCGGTGTGGATACCGGTTTCGAGCTCGCGCTCGTTCTTCTCGACGGTCATCGGTCTTGCGCGAAGGCGCGGGGCGGGCATTGCGGCGGGGCACAAAGATTAACGCATCGGACCGCCCCCAGCCCCCCCGGAGTCACCCGGATGTCATGCACGGCGGGCAGGATTGCGGCACCATCTTGCCCGCGCCGGACGTCCGTCCCGCGCGTTCTTCAGGGGAAAGGAAAGCCATGAAGCCAGTCCTGCGTCGCGCGGCGTTGGTCGCCGTGCTGTTGCCCGCAACACTGCTCGCAACGGAGGCCGCGCATGCGCAGGCCTGCACCAGTCTCAACGCCGTCGATGTGGCCGCGGTCGAGAACTTCGACACGCTGGCCACCAGCGGCACCGCCAACGCGCTGGCCCTGACGGGCTGGCAGCTGTCCGAAAGCGGCGGCGGCGCCCGCGACAACGAGCTCTACGCCGCCGACACCGGCAGCGGCAACACCGGCGACACGATCAGCTATGGCAGCAGCGGCAGCGGCGATCGCGCCCTGGGCGGCCTGCGCAGCGGTTCGCTGATCCCGATCTTCGGCGCCTGCTACACCAACAACACCGGCGCGCCCATCAACGCCCTGGACATCGCCTACAACGGCGAGCAGTGGCGCACCGGCACCATCTCGCGCAGCGACCGGCTCGACTTCCAGTACAGCCTCGACGCGATCAGCTTGGTATCGGGCACGTGGATCGACGCCGACGCTCTGGATTTCGCCTCCACGCCGCGCGCCATCACCGGAGCACTCGATGGCAACGCGGCCGGGAACCGCGCCGCGCTGGCGGCGAACATCGGTCAGCTATCGATTCCGGCCGGAGCCACCGTATGGATCCGCTGGACCGACCTGGATGCCAGCGGCGCCGATGACGGCCTGGCCGTCGACGACGTCCAGCTGACGGCCCGGGGCGCCGGCGGCGGCCTGCCGGTGTTGTCCATCGACGATGCCAGCGTCTCGGAAGGCGACCACGGCATCGCCTCGCTGCACTTCACGTTGAGCCTGTCGCGAGCGGCTGGCCCCGGTGGCGTCGGCGTGCGCGTGACCACGGCCGATGGCACCGCCTCGGCGACCGGCGGCGACTTCGACGCGCTCGACATCACCGCGTTGATCGCGCAGGGCCAGAGCCAGGCCGACGTGTTCGTCATCGTGCACGGCGACACCGTGCCCGAAGGCGACGAGACCCTGACGCTTCAGCTCGGCGACGCCACCGGCGCAACCGTGGCCGACGCGCTGGCCGTGGGCACGATCGTCAACGACGACTTCGTCGTCACCGCCATCCACGACATCCAGGGCAACGCAGCGACCTCGGCGCACGCGAACGAGCTCGTCACCACCACCGGCATCGTCACCGGGCGCAAGAGCAGCGGATTCTTCCTGCAGGCCAGCGACGCCGAAGCCGATGCCGACCCGGCGACCTCCGAAGCGGTGTTCGTCTTCACCGGCGGAACGCCGCCTGCTGCTGCAGCCGTCGGGAATCTCGTACGCGTGCGCGGCACGGTCGTGGAATTCGTGCCTGCGCAGGACCCGGGCCAGGCGCCGCTGACCGAAATCGGCTCGCCGACCGTGACCGCGCTGTCGACCGGCAACGCCCTACCCTCTCCGGTTCCGCTGGACACCACTTTCCCCGACCCGAACGGAGCACTCGACCAGCTCGAACGCGTCGAAGGCATGCGCGTGACGGTGGCCAGCTTCACCGTCACCGCCCCCACCAGCGGCACCAAGAGCGGCAATCTGGAGGTCAACGCCAGTGCGACCAGCAACGGCGTCTTCCATGGTGTTGTCAGCGGCATCGCGCGGCCGTTCCGCCAACCCGGCATCCAGGCGCCGGACGCGCCTCCGGGCGGTGTCGGTATTCCGCCGATCCCGCGCTGGGACTTCAACCCCGAGCTGATCAGTGTGGACAGCGATGCACTCGGCGGCCCGGGCTACACGCTCAACCTGCCCGCCGGAACCGTGATCGAAAACCTCACCGGCCCGCTCGACTTCGGCTTCCGCCGCTACACGCTGCTGCGCGACCCAGCGGTATCGATCGCGCTGTCGCCGCTGCCGCTGCCGCGCGCGGCGCGACTTCCGCGCGAGGACGAGGTCACCGTCGCCGCCTACAACCTCGAGCGCTTCTTCGACACGGTCAACGACCCGGCCGTCAGCGAAACCGTGCTGACGCCGGCCGCGTTCGAGCGCCGCCTGAGCAAGGCATCGCTGGGCATCCGCGATTACCTGCACACGCCCGACATCCTGGCCGTGGTGGAGATGGAGAACCTGTCGACGCTGCAGGCGCTCGCGCAGCGCATCGGCACCGATGCGGTGGCCGCGGGACAGCCGGATCCGCAGTACGTCGCCTACTTGCAGGAGGGCAACGACATCGGCGGCATCGACGTCGGGTTCCTCGTCAAGAACGCCGAAGTCGCGATGGGCGTTGCCCGTGTGGAAGCGGTTTCTGTCACCCAGATCGGCAAGGACCTGCAGTGGCAGCAGCCCGATGGCACGCCGGCCACGCTCAACGACCGTCCGCCGCTGCTG
>DATDBD010000141.1:0-12171 GCA_036525015.1 Lysobacter sp. | reverse complement strand
GCCCAGCCATGTCGACTCCAGGCCCCAATTGATGTCGTGGTCCGGTTCCCATGTGTCTTCACGGCCGCCAGCAAAGCCGAAGGTCTTGAAGCCCATCGACTCCAGGGCGACGTTGCCCACCAGGATCATCAGGTCGGCCCAAGAGATCTTGCGGCCGTACTTTTGCTTGATCGGCCACAACAGGCGCCGTGCCTTGTCCAGGCTGACGTTGTCGGGCCAGCTGTTGAGCGGCGCGAAACGCTGCTGGCCGCGGCCACCGCCGCCACGGCCATCGCCGATGCGGTACGTGCCGGCGCTGTGCCATGCCATGCGGATGAAGAGCGGACCGTAGTGGCCGAAGTCGGCAGGCCACCACTCCTGCGAGTCGGTCATCAACGCGGTGAGATCCCGCTTCAAGGCCGTTAGATCGAGGCTCTTGAATTCCTCGGCATAGTTGAATTGCTCGCCCATCGGATTGGACTTGGATGAGTGCTGGGCCAGCAGGTCCAGCTGCAGTTGATCCGGCCACCAGTCGCGGTTGGACCTGCCGCTACCAGCGTGATGGAAAGGGCATTTGGCTTCGAGATTCATTGGTTCTCTCCTTGGATCGTTGGCGCCCGACTGCGGCGGCTGGAAGTCCGTGTACGGATGAACGTGTTTTCCTGCGAATGGCACTGCCCGACGCGTCGGCGTTCAGCCTGACCGCAGCCATGTTCTTGTTGTTTGTGTCGACAACGGGTGCAGCAACCGCAACGCAGGGATGTGCAACGACAGGCTTCCGATCGGGAAGCCCTAAGGGAACATTAGTCAGAGTCGATCGACAGTTGAAATCGAATTAATTGAACAATTCGATATGTTATGGCTATGATAGCGCCTGAGTTTTCACGCTAACGTCACGCGTAGCGAAAGACTCGCCCCGAGGCGACCGTATCGTGCTTAGGAATTCGGGTCGCGATTACGACCGACGCGCTGGGGCCCAGCTCGGGAAACTCGCGGTGCCGCGACTCAGGACAGCGCCTTCAGGCGGTACAGCGCTTCCAGCGCCTGCTTGGGCGTGAGTTCGTCGGGATCGATCGAAGTCAGGGCATCGAGCGCCGCGGAGGAGGGCGCGAACAGGCCGAACTGCTGCGGTGCGTCCAGTGCGGCGGGCGCGAGAGACGGCATCGGTGCGTCGCGGCTCTGCTGCTCCAGTTCGGCCAGGCGGCCACGCGCCTGCCGCACCACCGACTTGGGCAGGCCGGCCAGTGCCGCCACCTGCAATCCGAAGCTGCGATCGGCCGGGCCGTCCTTGACCGCATGCATGAAGACCAGCTGGTCGCCGTGTTCGACCGCATCCAGGTGGACGT
Source organism: Lysobacter sp. (assembly GCA_036525015.1). Classification (GTDB taxonomy): domain Bacteria; phylum Pseudomonadota; class Gammaproteobacteria; order Xanthomonadales; family Xanthomonadaceae; genus Lysobacter_J. The sequence continues at coordinate 10,846 of DATDBD010000141.1, read as the reverse complement.
TGGCGATGCCGCTGCCGGGCTCGGCCAGCGTCGTCAGTTCGAAGTAGTGCGTGGCGAACAGCGTGTAGGCGCGATTGGCTTGCGCGAGATGGCGCGCGCACGCTTCGGCCAGCGCCAGGCCGTCGTAGGTCGAGGTGCCACGCCCGATCTCGTCCATCAGCACCAGCGATTGCGCGGTGGCGTGGTGGAGGATGTAGCTGGTCTCGCTCATCTCGACCATGAAGGTCGATTGGCCGCGGGCCAGGTCGTCGCCGGCGCCGATGCGGGTGAGGATGCGGTCGATCGGGCCGATCACCGCGCGCGATGCCGGCACGAAGCTGCCGACATGCGCCAGCAACACGATCAGCGCGTTCTGACGCATGTAGGTGGATTTACCGCCCATGTTCGGACCGGTGATGACCAGCATGCGGCGGTCGTCGCGCAGGACCAGGTCGTTGGGCTCGAACGGTTCGGTGCGCACTGCCTCGACCACCGGATGGCGTCCGCGCTCGATGTGCAGGCCGGGATCTTCGGCCAGTTCCGGCTGCGCCCAGTCCAGCGATTGCGCGCGCTCGGCGAAGCAGGCCAACACGTCAAGCTCGGCCAGCGCGGCGGCGCAACGCTTGAGCGGCTCCAGACGCTCGTTCAGCGCATCGAGCAGTTGTTCGTACAGCAGGCGTTCGCGGCTGAGCGAACGCTCGCGCGCGGACAGCACCTTGTCCTCGAACTGCTTCAGTTCCTCGGTGATGTAGCGCTCGGCGCCGGTCAGCGTCTGCCGTCGCGTGTAGTGCGTCGGCGCCTTGACGCTCTGGCCCTTGCTGATCTCGATGTAGTAACCGTGCACGCGGTTGTAACCGACCTTCAGCGTCGCAATGCCGCTGCTGGCGCGCTCTCGCGCTTCCAGGTCGGTCAGGAACTGGTCGGCGTGGGTGGACAACGTACGCAATTCGTCCAGTTCCGCGTCGTAGCCCTCGGCGAAAACGCCGCCGTCGCGCGCCAGCACCGGCGGCTGCGCGACGATGGCCGAGCACAGCAGGTGGGCGTGCTCGTCGTGCTCGCCGAGTTCGGCGGCAAGCTCGGCCAGGCGCGGCGAATCCACCGGCGCAAGCAGGCTGCGCACGTCGGGCAGCATGGACAGGCCGTCGCGCAGCGTCGACAGGTCGCGCGGGCGCGCGCTGCGCAGGGCGATGCGCGAGAGGATGCGCTCAAGGTCGCCCAATGCGCGGAAGCGCTCGCGAAGCGCATCGCTGGCGCGCGAGTCGATCAGCGCCGCTACGGCCTGTTGGCGCAGGCGCAGCGGCGCGCGCTCGCGCAGCGGGCGATGCAGCCAGCGCCGCAACAAGCGGCCGCCCATCGGGGTAATGGTGGAATCCAGCACGCCCAGCAACGTGTGGCGGCTGTCGCCGTCCAAGCGGGTATCCAGTTCGAGATGGCGGCGCGTGGCAGCGTTCATCGAGATCGCGCCGTCTCCGGATTCCACCGCGATCGAGGTCAGATGCGGCAGGCGCTGCTTCTGGGTTTCCTCGACGTAGCCGAGAAGGGCGGCCGCGGCCGCGACCGGCAAGGGCTTGTCTTCCAGGCCGAAGCCGGACAGGTCGTGCAGATTGAAGAAGCGCAGCAACTGGCGGCGGCCGCTGTCGGCATCGAACAGCCACGGCGCGCGACGGCGCATGCCGGTGCGTTGCGCGACGAAGGCGGGCCAGCCATCCTCGTCGGCGATCAGGGTTTCGGCCGGCTCGAGGCGGGCGAGTTCGGCCTCCAGTGCGTCGTCGCTGGCGACTTCATTGACCAGGAAGCGGCCGCCGGCAAGGTCGGCCCAGGCCAGGCCATAACCGGACTTGCCCCGGGCGATGGTCAGCAGCAGCGTGTCGCGGCGCTCGTTGAGCAGCGCCTCGTCGGTCACCGTGCCCGGCGTGACGATGCGTACGACCTTGCGCTCGACGATGCCTTTGGCCAACGCCGGATCGCCGATCTGCTCGCAGATCGCCACCGACTCGCCCAGCGCCACCAGGCGGGCCAGGTAGCCTTCGGCCGAATGGTGAGGTACCCCGGCCATCGGGATCGGCTGACCGGCCGACTGGCCGCGCTGGGTCAGGGTGATATCGAGCAATCGCGCGGCCTTGCGCGCGTCATCGAAGAACAGTTCGTAGAAATCCCCCATCCGGAAGAACAGCAGCACGTCCGGATGCTCCGCCTTGGCGGCGAAGAACTGCTTCATCAGGGGCGTGTGCTCTTGCGGCCGGTCGGCTGGACTCATGGATCTGCAAAGGTTCGTTCAGAAAGGCCGGCCTGGGCCGGTGGCGAAGCGGACTAGGCTAACAGCCGGGGCGGCCGTCGTGATCGCGGCCGGGCAAAAAAGCACATAACCCGCTGGCGCGCCGATAAGCCGGAAATCCGCTCACCGGAAGCAACCGCTGGACGGTCGAGTTGTGGGCATGAACCGCACCGACGAGCACTGCGCACAAGTCGGATTCGACGCGCCAGAACGTCTCGCCTGCGCCGAATAACCCGTTCAATTCTTTCAACACGTTCCTCGGCGCGGCGCGCACCTACGGCATGACTTGCGGACGCGTACTGAGCCACCGTCTGTCATCGGCGCCGCAGCGGCTTGCCGTTATAGTGGGCGCATGAAAACCGACGTCTCCGACGATTTCCTCCATCGTCTCGCCGAACAGGTCGGCGAAGCGGCCCGTGTCAACCGACAGACCCTGGTCACCGCCGAGAGCTGCACCGGTGGCTGGATCGCCAAGATGCTGACCGACATTCCCGGTTCGTCGGCATGGTTCGAGTGCGGCTTGGCCGCCTACAGCTACGAAGCCAAGCAGGCGCTGCTGGGCGTACGGCCGCAGACGCTCGAGCAGCACGGCGCAGTGAGTCGCGAGACCGTGATCGAAATGGTCTCCGGCGCGCTGGTCCACTCCGGCGCCACGCTGGCCGTCGCGGTGACCGGCATCGCCGGTCCTGCCGGTGGCATCGACGACAAGCCGGTAGGCACCGTGTGGATCGCGTGGAAGCGCCGCGGCGGCTATCCGACGGCTGTGACCTTCCATTTCGACGGCGACCGCGACGCAGTCCGCCGCCAGAGCGTGGCCGCAGCCCTGCATGGGCTGGCCGAGCTGATGACCTGAGGGCAGGTCGGACTGGGCAGGGGTTGACGTCCGGAAATTCCAGTTAGTAGTATTGCTACTAATGGAGATCACCGACACCCAACGCGCCATCCTGGCCCTGATCGCCGAGCGGATCGATGCCGAGGGCGTGCCGCCCTCGCAGACCGAGATCGCTCGCGCCATGGGCTTCAGCAGCGTCCGCGCGGCGCAATACCACCTGGAGGCCCTGGAGCAGGCCGGTGCGATCCAGCGCATGCCGGGGCGCGCCCGTGGCATCCGCGTGTGCGCCGCTCCGAATCAGGTGGGATCGGCGCCAGCCGCGCCCGCGGCGGCGGAGACCGCCGCCCCTGACGATGCCCTGCGCCTGCCGGTGCTGGGACAGGTAGCCGCAGGACGGCCGATCGGCGCGGACATCGGTTCGGACGCCGTCGTCCTGCTGGACCGGGTGTTCTTCTCGCCGACGCCGGACTACCTGCTCAAGGTCAAGGGCGACTCGATGCGCGACGAGGGCATTTTCGACGGCGATCTGATCGGCGTGCATCGCACCGGCGACGCGCGATCGGGACAGATCGTGGTCGCACGCATCGACGACGAGATCACGGTGAAGCTGCTGAAGATCGGCAAGGACCGGATCCGCCTGCTGCCGCGCAATCCCGACTACGCGCCCATCGAGGTCGAGCCCGGCCAGGATTTCGCCATCGAAGGTCTGTACTGCGGGCTGGTGAGGCCGAACCGTTGAACGTTTCCGTTCGCGGCTTGCAGGTTTCCGCAGCACGATTGCAGCGCTTTTCCGACCCCTGCTTCGCGATATTCCCGCTTACGCCGCCGCGGCAGCACGACTAATTTTGATTCCAGGCGCTGGTGTCTCAACTGATGCGACCCGCGCCCGCTAGATTGCCCGCCAACACATAACGACCTCCAAGGAATCCACGATGGACGAGAACAAGAAGCGCGCCCTGTCAGCCGCCCTGGGCCAGATCGAAAAGCAGTTCGGCAAGGGCTCGGTGATGCGGATGGGCGATCGCGTGGCCGAGCCTGCCGAGGTGATCGGGACCGGCTCGCTGATGCTCGACATCGCGCTGGGCATCGGTGGCCTGCCGAAGGGGCGGGTGGTCGAGATCTACGGTCCGGAATCCTCCGGCAAGACAACCCTGACGCTGCAGGCCATCGCCGAGTGCCAGAAGGTCGGCGGCACCTGCGCCTTCGTTGATGCCGAGCACGCGCTTGACCCCACCTACGCCTCCAAGCTGGGCGTGAACGTCGACGACCTGCTGGTCAGTCAGCCGGATACCGGCGAGCAGGCGCTGGAAATCGCCGACATGCTGGTGCGTTCGAACGCGGTCGACATGGTCGTGGTCGACTCGGTCGCCGCGCTGACTCCCAGGGCGGAAATCGAGGGCGAGATGGGCGACCAGCTGCCCGGCCTGCAGGCGCGCCTGATGAGCCAGGCGCTGCGCAAGCTGACCGGCAACATCAAGCGCTCCAACTGCCTGGTGATCTTCATCAACCAGTTGCGTATGAAGATCGGCGTGATGATGCCGGGCCAGAGCCCGGAAACCACCACCGGCGGCAATGCGCTCAAGTTCTACGCCTCGGTTCGCCTCGACATCCGCCGCATCGGCTCGATCAAGAAGGGCGACGAGATCATCGGCAACCAGACCCGCATCAAGGTGGTCAAGAACAAGCTGGCGCCTCCGTTCAAGCAGGTCGTCACCGAAATCCTCTACGGCGAAGGCATTTCGCGCGAGGGCGAACTGATCGACATGGGCGTGGACGCCAAGCTGGTCGAAAAATCCGGTGCCTGGTACAGCGCCTATGACGAGCGCATCGGGCAGGGCAAGGAGAACGCCCGGCAGTACCTCAAGGACAACCCCGAGGTGGCTGCCCGTCTGGAGACCGCGCTGCGCGAGAAGTACGTTCCCGCCGTAGCGCCTCGCGACGCAGGCGAGGAACAGGGCGACTGACTGACGGAGCGTCCGAGTGCACGATGACGAGCCAGGCAGCGGGCACGAGGCCGGTGGAGACACCACCGGCGAGCGCAAGCGCGGCCGGGGCAAGGGTCGCCAGGAGCAGAGCCCGACGCAGCGTGCGCTCGGGTTTCTCGTCCGGCGCGAGCATTCGCGCAAGGAACTGACCCGCAAGCTGACCTCGCGCGGGCTGGATGTCACCGAGGCCGCGGCTGCCGTCGAGCGGTTGGCGGGAGAGGGCTGGCAGGACGATTCCCGCTTTGCAGAAAGCCTGGTCCGCAGTCGCGCGGGTGGCGGCTATGGTCCGATCCGGATCCGAGCGGAACTGGGCACGCATGGCCTGGATCGCGAGGCCATCGCCCGGGCCATGAACAGCCACGAAGGCGGCTGGGCCCAGATCGCCTGCGAACTGGTTCGGCGTCGCTTTGGCGAGGGCATCGAAGACCCGGCGGTCCGTCGCAAAGCCGCAGATTTCCTGCTGCGCCGCGGCTTCGATTCCGAAAGCGTCCGCGCCGCAACCCGGTCAGAGCCCAACGACTGACCGACGGGCGTACCCTGCCCTTATGGGAGGGCTTGATGCCGCGCAGACCGCAGCGGCTCCTGCTAACCTAGCCGGCTTTCGGGTTTTGGGTTGCCTGCTCCAGTCGAGCCCCCATCTGGGTGGTATCAGGCCGGTTCTGAGCGTCCGCTCCCGGCTCCTCGAACCTGCGCAGCAATGAAAACCACTACCGAAATCCGCAGCGATTTCCTCGAATTCTTCCGTGGCAAAGGCCACACCATCGTGCCGTCCGCTCCCCTGGTGCCGGCGAACGACCCGACGTTGCTGTTCACCAACTCGGGCATGGTCCAGTTCAAGAACGTGTTCCTCGGCAGCGAGAAGCCGGGCTACGTGCGCGCGGCCGACGTGCAGCGCTGCCTGCGTGCCGGCGGCAAGCACAACGACCTCGACCAGGTGGGTTACACCGCGCGGCACCACACCTTCTTCGAGATGCTCGGCAACTGGTCCTTTGGCGACTATTTCAAGGAAGAGGCCATCGCCTGGGCATGGGAGCTGCTGACCAAGGTGTGGAAGCTGCCGGCCGAGCGTCTGGTGGTCACGGTCTATCACACCGACGACGATGCCTTCGGGATCTGGAACCAGAAGATCGGCCTGCCCGCGGACCGCATCATCCGCATTGGCGACAATAAGGGCGCGCCGTTCGCCTCCGACAATTTCTGGCAGATGGCCGATACCGGCCCCTGTGGTCCCTGCACCGAGATCTTCTTCGATCATGGCGCGCACATCGCCGGTGGCCCGCCGGGTTCGCCGGACGAGGACGGCGACCGCTACATCGAGATCTGGAACCTCGTCTTCATGCAGTTCGACCGCCAGCCCGACGGCACCCTCGTGCCGCTGCCGGCGCCGTGCGTCGATACGGGCATGGGGCTGGAGCGCCTGGCCGCCGTACTGCAGGGCGTGCATGGCAACTACGAGATCGACCTGTTCCGTCATCTGATCGGCAAGGCCGCGCAGTTCACCGGCACGTCCGATCTGCACAACAAGTCGCTGCGTGTCATCGCCGACCACATCCGCGCGTGCTCGTTCCTGATCGTCGATGGCGTGCTGCCGTCCAACGAAGGCCGCGGCTATGTGCTGCGCCGGATCATCCGCCGCGCGCTGCGCCACGGCTGGATGCTGGGCCAGAAGGGCCCGTTCTTCCACCGCATGGTGACGCCGTTGGTGGAGGTGATGGGCGACGCCTATCCCGAGCTCGCTGCAAAGCGTGAATTCGTCGAGCGCGCGCTGCTGGCCGAAGAGGAACGCTTCGCCGAAACACTCGATGCCGGCATGCGCATCTTCGATGAGGTCGCGGCGCGTTCGCAGGGTGCGCTTTCGCAGGGTGCGCTTTCGAAGGGTGCGCTTTCGAAGGGTGTGATCCCCGGCGCAGACGCATTCCGTCTCTACGACACCTACGGTTTCCCCGTGGACCTGACCGCCGACATCGCCCGCGAGCGCGGCCTGTCGGTGGACATGGATGGGTTCGATGCGGCGATGGAGCAGCAGCGCGAAACCGCCCGTGCGGCCGGCAAGTTCGGCAGCGCCACCACAATGCCGGCCGAACTGGCCGCGCAGCTGGCGCCGACCCAGTTCCTGGGCTACGAGCAACTGGCAGACGAGGGGCTGGAAGTACTGGCCCTGCTCAAGGACGGTCGCGCCGTCGAGAAGGTCGAGGCAGGCGAAGAGGTCGCGGTGATCCTCGACCGCACGCCGTTCTACGCCGAAAGCGGTGGCCAGGTCGGCGATACCGGCGAATTCGAGGCGGGCGCGGCACGCTTTGCCGTGCGTGACACCCAGAAGTTCGCCGGCCAGTTCCATGGCCACGTCGGTGCGCTGGCCTCCGGGTCGCTCAAGTGCGGCGATCGCGTCCGCGCCACCGTCGATGCCTCACGCCGGGCCGCCACCGTGTTGAACCACTCGGCCACCCACCTGCTGCACGCAGCCCTGCGCGGCGTCCTCGGAGATCACGTCACCCAGAAGGGCTCGTTGGTCGCTCCCGACCGCCTGCGCTTCGACTTCGCGCATTTCGCGCCGCTCAGCACCAGCGAACTGGCCGAGATCGAGCGCCGCGTGAACGCCGAGATCCGCCGCAATTCCGCTGCCGAAGTGCATCACATGGGCATGCAGGAAGCGCTGGATTTCGGCGCGATGGCGCTGTTCGGCGAGAAGTACGGCGACCACGTGCGCGTGCTGCGCATGGGCGACACCTCGACCGAGCTATGCGGCGGCACCCACGTGTCACGCACCGGCGACATCGGGCTGTTCAAGATCGTCGCCGAAGGCGGTGTTTCCGCGGGCGTGCGTCGCATCGAGGCGCTGACCGGTCAAGGCGCCCTGGATTTCGTCGCCGAGGAGGAGCGCCGCCTCGAGGACGCGGCCCGCCTGCTGGGCGGAAATGTGTCCGATGTCACTGATAAGCTTAAGTCCCTGCTGGACCGCCAGAAGCGGCTCGAGCGGGAACTGGATGCCCTCAAGGCCAAGGCGGCCAGCGGTGCGACCGCTGACCTGGCGACCTCCGCGGTGCACGTGGGGGGAATCAAGGTGGTGGCCACGCGCCTGGAGGGCTTCGACGCCAAGGCGCTGCGTGAAGCGGTGGATCGCCTCAAGCAACAGTTGGGAGATGCCGTAATCCTGTTGGCCGGGGCCAGTGATGGCAAGGCCGCTCTCGTCGCCGGAGTGAATGGTGCGGCGGCCGGCAAGATCAAGGCGGGTGAACTGATCGCCGAGGTTGCTGGTCGAATCAATGGAAAGGGAGGCGGTCGGGCGGATATGGCCCAGGGCGGAGGCGATGACGGCCCCGCGCTGGTACAGGCCCTTTCCGACGTGCCCACCTGGGTGGGTAACAGGCTGATCTGAACGATGAACGGTGATTGTCCTCGCTTGTGACCGGAAACGGCCGCTCGCTATGATGTTTCACCACACGTAGAGAATTGGAAGCGTCCGCGAGCGATCCCGGGCGACAGAGCCGGCAAACGATTTGCCGGCAGAGGAGAATCACCATGTTGATCCTGACGCGTCGCGTCGGCGAAACCCTGATGATCGGTGACTCGGTGACGGTCACCGTGCTCGGCGTCAAGGGCAATCAAGTGCGTATCGGCATCACTGCACCGAAGGATGTTGCAGTTCATCGCGAAGAAATCTATCAACGCATCCAGCGTGGCGAAGAACCGTCCGAGGATTCGGGAAAGAACTCAGGCTGATAAACCGCAGCCGACAAAACTGTTTGCCGTGCGGGTGCCGAGCCGTTATGCTTTGCGGCCGCAGAAAGTTGTAGATCGCGGAGACTTGCCCGAGAGGCCGAAGGGGCTCCCCTGCTAAGGGAGTATGGGGTCAAAAGCTCCATCGAGGGTTCGAATCCCTCAGTCTCCGCCAGTTTTACAGACGCCTTGCGGCGGGTCGTTCGATGGCAACATCGAAGACAAAAATTTCGGAAGGGTTTGACGAATCGGCAACGAGCCGTCATAATTTTCCGACTGAGCGCCCGTAGCTCAGCTGGATAGAGCACCAGGCTACGAACTTGGTGGTCGGGAGTTCGAATCTCTCCGGGCGCGCCACTACAAAAACACAAAGGCCAGTGAAGAAATTCACTGGCCTTTGTGTTTTTGTTTCTTATTTCCCGAAATCCTGCTCTTCGAAACCCGCTTCTCGAAATCCGCTTCTCAAGCCCGTTTTTCAAGAGCCCGGTTCTCAAGAGCCTCTCAAAAGCTCGCTTCTCAAAAGCCCGCTTCCTAAGAGCTCGCTTTCAAAGCCGCATCTCGACTCGATCTCGCTTCTCGACGCCGGGCGAAATCCCGGTTACCGAAATTCGCGTTGACCGCTGAAATCTCGCTGACCGAATTCTCGCTGGTCAATGCCGGCGACGGGATCGGATATCGGATGGCTTTCTGGCGGCCATCGGTTTCGCACGTAACGGCCGGGTTGTTTCATGGAAATGACCCTGGCGGGATTGCCTGCGACGGTGATCCCCTCCGGCACATCATGGACCACTACGGCACCGGCGCCGATCGTGACATTGCTGCCGATGACGACGTCCTCCACGATGCATGCCCCGGGTCCGATATAGACGTTGTCGCCGATGACAGCCGCGTGTTCGTGGTTGGATCCGATGGTCGTGAACTGGCCGAGGTTGCAGTTGTTGCCGATTTTCGCGGTGTGGTTGATCACCATCCCGACCGCATGGCCGATGTAAAGGCCGTAGCCGATGCTCGTGCTTGCCGGGATATGAATGCCGTACTTGATCGAAAGATGCCGGTGCATGATCTTGGCGATCAGGCGGATGACGCGGGATTCCGCGCGGCATAGCCTCAGCCAGAAGCTGTACCGGAAACACCAGTTCATGGCCAGATGCCGGATCAGCGCCGACGGCGAAGACCCTCCCTCGTAGCGATGCAGATCGCTGCGGATATATTCGATGACCCGGCTCACGGTGCGTCCCTCGTCAGGGGAGGCTTGCACCTGCAATCCCCCTGCTGGGTGTAACGACGTTCGGGTGACGCACCGGTCAGGCGAACCGCTGACGCAGCAGCCTCCACGACGCCAGCAGACCCGGCCCTGGATCGTCCATGCGGAAGACGTGATAGTAGCAACGGGTCCATTGGACCAAGTTCGTCAGCAGCGGGCTGCGGGTAGCCGGATCCTGCGCAAGCACCGACTTGATATCCGACACCAGGTTGGCACAGCTCTTGCCCACCGGGTAATTGCGGGACGCCGGTGTAACCGGCAGGTCGAGCGCGTCCTCGTAGGCCATCCTGCAAACATTGACGCCGCAACGCGTGGCGAATTCCACGTACCACCATGCCCGCGTGTTGACCTCGAGCAGCCGGAACTCCCCGTTCCTGGCGTCGCGCTTGAATTCCGCGCTGAAGATGCCCCGGTACTGCAGCTTTTCAAGGAGCATGGTCAGGCTTTCCAGCGCGCTTCCAACTTCGGACAGTGGAATGCTCCGGGAGTAGGTGCTGTTGCCGAAATCCGGCGGGTATAGCCGCTCTCGGCGACGCGCGAACAGGCCCGGCAGCGCGCCATGCCGGTCGCGAAAGCCATCGATCAAGTAATGATCGGCCCCGCTGCCGGGCACGTATTCCTGCGCGATCAGCTTGAACCCCTGCTCGTCCAGTTGGTGCCAGACCTCCATGAACTCCGACCGATCCTTCGCCCAAACACCTTTCTCGCCGATGACGCGGCGGAACGATTGCGAGTCGGCTGGCTTGATGAAGACCCGGTCGAGTTCGGCGAACGGGATCGTGGCGATATCGTCG
>DATDBD010000140.1:0-10118 GCA_036525015.1 Lysobacter sp. | reverse complement strand
GCGGCGTCGAGCGCGATCACGTGGCCATTCAGGTCACCGATCACGACCAGTCCGTCGCCCACACCGGGACCACCGGACAGGCGCAGGCCGGACTTCTTCTCGGGCTTGTATTCCCACACCTGCTTGCCGGTCTGCAGATCGAACGCGCGCACGCCACCTTCGATCGCCGCGGCATAGACACGACCGTCTGCGACGATCGGCCCCTGGTGAACGCCCAGGCGTCCTTCGCCCTTGCCGGCGTTGGCCGACCACAGCTTGGCCACCTTCAGGGTCGGCGTGATTTTGGTGAGTTCAGTCGGCTCGTTCGGCTTGCCGTCGTCCTTCTTGCCTCCGAACCAACCCTTGACCGTCGTGCAACCGCCGAGCGCGAACGCGCACAGCAGCACCAGGGAGGAACGGAGCAGCATCGAGCTGTGCTTCATCAGGACTTGGCCTCTGGCTTGGCGGGCGTACCGCCGGCTTCGGTGAGCTTGAGTTCGAGCAGGCGGCGTTGCGGCGAGGCGACGTCGAGCTTGGTCATCGCCTGGGCGTAAGCCTGGCGGGCCTGTTCGTGCTGGCCCAGCGCAAGCTGTGCGTCGCCGCGGACTTCGATCGCGGCAGGGCTGCTCGCATTGGCCACCAGCTTGAGCGCGGCATCGGCCTGCTTGGCATCGATCAACAGGCGCGCCAGGCGCAGGTTCACGACTTCGGCGATGGCCGGGTCTTTGCTGTGGATCGCCTTCAGCGTGGCAATGGCGGCATCGCGCTGGTTGACCTCGACCTGTGCCTTGGCCAGTTCCAGCGAAGCCAGCGTGTGGTACACGCCTTCTCCGAGCGCCTTGACCTTGTTGCCGGCCTGGGCGTCCTTGGCCTGGATGGCATCCATCGCGGCCTGGTACTGCGTGGCGGTTTCAAGCTGCGTGTGCTCGCCGCGTTGCTCCCACCATTTCCATCCGCCGATGGCCGCAAGCCCCAGCAGGATGCCGCCGATCAGGCCTGCGCCGTTATTGCGCAGCCATTGGAGGACGCGTTCGCTTTGTTCGTGTTCGTCGAGGAGTTCGTCGATCGCCATGCTGCCTCGCCCCGCCTTGCGGCAGGGCCCGTAGTAATGCACGGGCCTGGGCTACAGGCCGTGGGATGGAATGACCCGCGACGCGGGTCAGTCGACGACCGGCGCGAGGGAACCGTCAGAGGATAGCGTAAAGCGCGCCACATTCGCTCGGCTGAACGGTGTCAGATCGACCGGCTTGCCGGCCTGCTGCACCTGCACGGCGTTGGAATTGCCGAGAATGATCTTGCCAACCTCGCCCGGGGCGTAGCTGCGTTGCTGGCCCGAAGCGAGCGTTCCCATCTCGATCGTGCGGCCGTCTGGCGCCATGACCTGGAACCAGCTTTCGCCAGTGAAGTTCAGGGAAAGCGCGGACTGCGCAGCCTGCGTCGGCATCGGCGTCATCGACGCGACCATCGGGGTGCGCTGCTGCGTCTGCGCAGCCGGCGCGGGGGCAGCGGCCGGAGTCGGCGCGTTGGGCACCTCCAGCGACTGCACGGCGACGTTGTTGCTCAGATGTGGGCGGGTCGCCAGCCAGACCGGCACCGCAATCGCGGCCGTCATGACGATGTAGATGGCCCGGCGCGTGACGTGCTCGAAGACATGCTTGAAGCGCGGCGTATGGCTATGGCTGACCAGCACCGAAGGCGCGACCTCGGGGGCCGTCTGTTCGAGCCAGGCATCGACGTCGACATTCAACAGGCGCGCGTAGCTGCGAACCTGGCCGCGAACGAACACGGGCGCGCCGAGCGTGGTCCAGTCGTCCGACTCCAACGTCTGGACGACACGGCCCGGCATCTTCAGGCGCGCAGAAACCTCTTCCACCGTCAGGCCGGCAGCTTCACGCGCCTGCTTGAGACGTGCGCCGCAGCTGACGCCACCGAAAGGCGCGACTTCGATCGACGACATCATTGCTTACCCTCATCCCCTGTTCCGGAGGCCCGCGTATCCGGGAACTCCGCCCTTAGTTGCTGAACGTACTTCGCTGCAGCTGTTCTGTCGCCGAGTTTTTCTTCGATCTGTGACGCAAGCAGCAACGAGCGGGCGTCGGCGGGCGCCGCGGCCAGGCGGCGCTCCGAGAAGGCCCTGGCCTCGAAAGCGTTGCCGGCGCGAAGCTCCCTCTCGGCCAATGCCGACAAGGCCACGGCGTTGTTCGGATCGAGCTGGATGGCACGGCGCAGGTCACGCTCGGCACGCGCGTCTTGTCCGGCCTGATCGGCGCAGGAACCGGCATTGGCCAGTGCCGCCGAGGGAGTGGCGTAGGACGGATCGGCCAGCGCCCGATCGAACCAGGCCAGGGATTGCGCCGGCTGGCCGCTGGTGCACAGCCAGGTGCCGTAGTTGTTGAGCGGCCCGCCACGACTCGGCGCGAGATCGACGGTGCGCTGGTAGTAGGTGCCGGCGCCCTTCATGTCGCCGCTGCGCTCCTTCGCAACCGCGATCAGGGTATTGGCGTCGACCGAGGTCGGATCGAGCTTCAACGCCTGACGCGCTTCGCTCTGCGCGCTGGAATAGTCGCCGTGGAGCAATCGCACCTTCGACAGTTGCAGGTGCGCCTGCGCAGCTTCGACGTCGCGCGAGCGCTGGGTGGCGCCGACACTCACCTCCGGGGCGGTCCGCTCGAAGCCTTTGCGTGCGGTGTCCGGCTTGACGAACGTGAGCCGGTTGCAAGAGGTGGCGAGCAGTACGAGTGCCAATGCCATGACCAGGGAGCGGACGGCAGGGATTGCGGCGCGGTGCGACGCCGTAGTCGGGAGCCGGAAGATGCGGGCCTCAGGCCGCGGCATCGTCGACTCCCTGTGCGGCAAGTCGTTTGCGAAACTCTGCCTGGCGGCGCGTGCGGTCCATCACCTGTCCCTTGAGCTGCCCACAGGCGGCATCGATATCGTCGCCGCGGGTGCGGCGCACCGGGGCGATCAACCCGGCCTCGTTCAACAGTTTCTGGAACGAGCGGATCGCGGCGTCGTCCGGGCGCTCGAAACGCGTGCCCGGGAATGGGTTGAACGGAATCAGGTTGACCTTGGCGGCGTCCTTCATCTGCACGGCGTTGTCGAACTGCCGCAGCAGGCGAACCAGTTGCCGCGCCTGCTGCGGCTGGTCGTTGACGCCCTTCATCAGGGTGTATTCGAACGTCACCGAGGTGCCGCGCTTGCGCAGCGCATAGCGCACGCAGGCATCCATCAGCTGTTCGATCGGATATTTCTTGTTGAGCGGCACCAGCTCGCTGCGCAGCTCATCGTTGGGCGCGTGCAGGGAGACGGCTAGCGAGACGTCGCTCTCCTCGCCAAGACGGTCGATCATCGGCACCATGCCGGCGGTCGACAGCGTGACGCGCTTGTTGGCCAGACCATAGCCCAGGTCGTCGCGCATGATGCTCATCGCGCGCACGACGTTGTCGAAATTGGCCAGCGGCTCGCCCATGCCCATCATCACCACGTTGGTGAGCTTGCGCTGCTGGTGCGGGACATTACCCAGATGGCGCGCCGCAACCCAGACCTGGCCGATGATCTCGGCGGTCGACAGGTTGCGGTTGAAGCCCTGGGTGGCGGTCGAGCAGAACTGGCAGTTCAGGGCGCAACCGACCTGCGAGGACACGCATAGCGTGCCGCGCCCCTTGTCGGGGATGAATACCGCCTCGATGGCGTTCTTGGGATCCATGCCCAGCAGCCACTTGTGAGTGCCGTCGGTGGACGCCTTGTCGAAGATGACCTGCGGCACGCGCACTTCGGCGTGCTGCTCGAGCTTGGCGCGCAGCGCCTTGCCCAGGTCGGTCATCTCGCTGAAGTCGGTGACGTAGCGGTGATGGATCCATTTCATCACCTGGTGCGCACGGAATTTCTTTTCGCCCAGCGTTTCCTCGAAGAAACGCTCGAGCGATGCACGGTCGAGATCGAAGAGGTTCGTCTTCTCCGACCCCGCCGCACTCTTGCCGGCCACGGCCGACGCAACACGCGCCGCCGACTCCGTCGCCGCGGCGTTGCCCGCTTCGGCGAGGGTGAGGTCGATGCTGTCGCGTTGCGTGGTCATAGCCTTAGCTTCAATCAACGGGCGAAGACGTCGGTCGCCGGGAAGAAGTACGCGACTTCGATCGCGGCATTCTCCAGGCTGTCAGAGCCGTGCACGGCGTTGGCGTCGATGCTGTCGGCGAAGTCGGCGCGGATCGTGCCCGCCGCGGCGTCCTTCGGGTTGGTGGCGCCCATCAGGTCGCGGTTCTTGAGGACCGCGCCCTCGCCTTCGAGCACCTGGATCATCACCGGGCCGGAGATCATGAACTCGACCAGCGCGTTGAAGAACGGGCGCTCGCGGTGAACGGCGTAGAAGCCTTCGGCTTCCTGCTTGGAAAGCTGCTTCATCTTGGAGGCGGCGACCTTGAGGCCGGCCTTCTCGAAGCGGGTGTAGATCTCACCGATGACGTTCTTGGCGACGGCGTCGGGCTTGATGATGGACAGGGTGCGCTCCAGCGCCATGGAATCTCTCCGGATAGGCGGGCGGGCGAACCGAGAGTTCGCGCCCGAGGATAACAGAAAAACCCGCGTCAGGACGCGGGTTTAGCCCACAAGGCTCCGGTAATTCTAGCGGATTGGGCGGGCGATTTGCAGGGTCTGGCGAAAGTTTCCGTTGACGGTTCAGGCACGGCGGGACTAGCATCAAACAAGCGTTTGATTCAGTCGCCCCGGACACCTAAATGGCCACCACCGCCCACTTCTCCACCAAAGACCGCATTCTCGGCGCCGCCGAGGAACTGTTCGCCCAATTCGGCTTCACCGGCACGTCGCTGCGCCAGGTCACCAGCCGCGCCGACGTGAACATCGCCGCGGTCAACTACCACTTCGGCAGCAAGGAGAACCTGGTCAACGAGGTCTTCCGCCGACGCATGGACGACATGAGCGTCCAGCGCCTTGCCGCGCTTAAGATCGCCCTCGAACAGCAACCAGGCGAGTTGGAACCGATCCTGGCCGCATTCGTCCAGCCTGCCCTGGCCATTGCGCAGGACCGCCACGGCGGCGGCGCGTTCGTCCGCGTCGTGGCCCGCGCTTATGCCGAGAAGAACGATCGCTTGCGCAAGTTCCTGTCCGATCACTACGGCCACGTCCTGCGCGAATTCGCCAAGGCCATCGCCGGCTGCGTACCCGATCTGACCAAGGAAGAGTTGTATCTGCGACTGGACTTCCTCTCGGGCGCCCTCACCTATGCCATGGCCGACTTCGGCCTGATCAAGCGCCCGGTCGGTGTCAGCGAGCCCGCGCACCGCGAGCGCGCGGCGCGCGAACTGATCCGCTTCGCCGCTGCCGGCTTCAAGAGCTGATACGAATTCAACTTTTGGTTTTTATAACAAGGACTTGAAACACATGTCTAAGAAACTACTTGTGCGCCGCGCCGCTGTCCTCGGCGCAGGCGTGATGGGCGCGCAGATTGCCGCCCACCTGACCAATGCCGGGGTCGACACCGTGCTGTTCGACCTGCCCGCGAAGGAAGGCGATCCCAATGGCGTCGTCGGCAAGGCCATCGCCAATCTCGGCAAGCTCAGCCCGGCCCCGCTCGCAAGCAAGGCGCTGGCCGAGCGCATCACCGCTGCCAACTACGAGACCGGCCTGGAGCACCTGCGCGGTTGCGACCTCATCATCGAGGCCATCGCCGAACGGATGGACTGGAAGCAGGATCTTTACAAGAAGATCGCGCCGTTCGTCGCCGACCATGCCGTGCTGGCCAGCAATACCTCGGGCCTGGGCATCAACAAGCTCGCCGAAGTGCTGCCCGAACAGCTGCGTCATCGCTTCTGCGGCGTGCACTTCTTCAATCCGCCCCGCTACATGCACCTGGCCGAGCTGATCCCGGCGCGCACCACCGACGCCGCCGTGCTGGAGAGCCTGGAGACCTTCCTGACCACGACCCTCGGCAAGGGCGTGGTGATCGCCAAGGACACGCCCAACTTCATCGGCAACCGCATCGGCGTGTTCTCGATGCTGGCCGGCATGCACCACACCGAGCAGTTTGGCCTTGGCTTTGACACCGTCGACGCGCTAACCGGCCCGGCCATCGGCCGTCCCAAGTCGGCGACGTTCCGCACCGCCGACGTGGTCGGCCTGGACACCATGGCCCACGTCATCAAGACGATGGCCGACACGCTCCCGGATGACCCGTGGCATGCGTACTTCCAGGCTCCGAAGTGGCTGTCGGCCTTGATCGAAAAGGGAGCCCTGGGCCAGAAGACCGGCGCCGGCGTCTA
Source organism: Lysobacter sp. (assembly GCA_036525015.1). Classification (GTDB taxonomy): domain Bacteria; phylum Pseudomonadota; class Gammaproteobacteria; order Xanthomonadales; family Xanthomonadaceae; genus Lysobacter_J. The sequence continues at coordinate 3,864 of DATDBD010000140.1, read as the reverse complement.
CACCAAGCGCGGCAAGGACATCCTCGTGCTGGATCTGCAGGCGCAGGATTACCGCGTCTCGGCAGGCGATCTGGATGCCGACGTCGCCACGATGCTCAAGGAAAAGGATCCGGCCAAGAAGTTCGCCGCCCTGCGCGCCAGTGAACATCCGCAGGCGCAGTTCCTGTGGGCGATCTTCCGCGACACGTTCCACTACAGCGCCTACCACCTGGAATCGATCGCCGACACCGCACGCGATGTCGACTTCGCCATGCGCTGGGGCTACGGCTGGTCGATGGGACCGTTCGAGACCTGGCAGGCCGCCGGCTGGACGCAGGTCGCCGACTGGATCGCCGAAGACATCGTCGCCGGCAAGGCGATGAGCAGCGCTCCCCTGCCGAACTGGGTTTTCGACGGCCGCGACAGCGTGCATGGCAATGCCGGCAGCTACAGCCCGGCCCGCAACAGCTATGTGTCCCGCTCGTCCAACCCCGTGTACGCGCGCCAGCGCTTCCCCGATTCGCTGCTCGGCGAGAAGTTCTCGCAGGGGCGCACCGTGTACGAGAACGACGGTGTGCGGATGTGGGCGGACGATGGCGACGACATCGCCGTGGTCAGCTTCAAGACCAAGATGCACACGGTCAACGACCACGTGCTCAACGGGTTGCAGGAAGCCATCTCGATCGCCGAACGCGACTTCGCGGGACTGGTGATCTGGCAGCCGAAGGAGCCGTTCTCGGCCGGCGCCGACCTCGGCGGCGCGCTGGGCCTGCTGCAGGCGGGCGACGTCAAGGGATTCGAGGCGATGGTCGCCAACTTCCAGGCCACCAGCCAGCGCATCAAGTACGCGCTGGTGCCGGTGGTCGCGGCGGTGCGCGGCCTGGCGCTGGGTGGCGGTTGCGAGTTCCAGATGCATGCCGCCAGCAGTGTGTTCGGACTGGAAAGCTATGTCGGCCTGGTAGAGGCCGGTGTCGGCCTGCTGCCCGCCGGCGGCGGCCTGAAGGAGTTCGCTGTTCGCGCCTCCGATGCCGCAGGCCCGGGTGGCGACGTGTTCGCCCAGCTCAAGACGGCTTTTGAAAGCGTGGCAATGGGCAAGGTGTCCGCTTCGGCGCTGGAAGCCCGCGAACTCAAGCTCGCGCGCGACAACGACATCGTCGTCTTCAACGCCTTCGAGCTGCTGCACGTGGCCAAGGCGCAGGCACGCGCGCTGGCCGAGAACGGCTACCGCCCGCCCCTGCCTGCCCGCCGCGTCCAGGTGGCCGGCGACGTCGGCATCGCGACTTTCAAGATGATGCTGGTCAACATGCTCGAAGGCCGCTTCATCTCCCCGCACGACTACGAGATCGCCTCGCGCATCGCCACCGTGATCTGCGGTGGCGAAGTCGACCGCGGCGCGCTGGTCGACGAGGAATGGCTGCTCAAGCTCGAACGCGAACACTTCGTCGCCCTGGCGCAGATGCCCAAGACGCAAGAGCGCATCGCGCACATGCTCAAGACCGGCAAGCCGCTGCGCAACTAAGCGACGACGACACAGGACACGAAAATGACCAAGCAAGTTCAAGACGCCTACATCGTCGCCGCCACCCGCACCCCGGTCGGCAAGGCGCCGCGTGGCGTATTCCGCAATACCCGTCCCGACGAGATGCTGGCCCACGTGCTCAAGGCCGTGGTCGCCCAGGCGCCGGGGATCGACGTCAATCGCATCGACGACGCGATCATCGGCTGCGCCATGCCCGAAGGCGAGCAAGGCATGAACGTGGCTCGTATCGGCGCGCTGCTGGCCGGCCTGCCCAACACGATCGCCGCGCAGACCATCAATCGTTTCTGCTCGTCGGGCCTGCAGGCCGTGGCGCTGGCCGCCGACCAGATCCGCCTGGGCAATGCCGACCTGATGCTGGCCGGCGGCACCGAATCGATGTCGATGGTGCCGATGATGGGCAACAAGGTCGCCCTGAGCCCACAGGTGTTCGCCAGGGACGAGAACGTCGCCATTGCCTACGGCATGGGCATCACCGCCGAGAAGGTCGCGGAGGAATGGAAGGTCTCGCGTGAAGACCAGGACGCTTTCGCGCTGGCTTCGCACCGCAAGGCCATCGCCGCGATCCAGGCCGGCGAGTTCAAGTCCGAGATCACGCCGTACGAAGTGATCTCGCGCATTCCGGACCTGGCAGGCAATACCGTCCGCGTGAAGAAGTCGCTGGTCGAGATCGATGAGGGCCCGCGTCCGGACTCTTCGATCGAAGGCCTGGCCAAGCTCAAGCCGGTGTTCCGCAACGGCCAGTTCGGCGGCTCGGTCACCGCCGGCAACAGCTCGCAGATGAGCGACGGCGCCGGCGCGGTGCTGCTGGCGTCTGCGCAGGCGATCAAGGACTACGGACTGACCCCGCTGGCGCGCTTCGTCAGCTTCTCCGTCGCCGGCGTGCGTCCGGAAGTGATGGGCATCGGCCCGATCGCGGCGATTCCCAAGGCGCTCAAGCAGGCGGGACTGACCAAGGACCAGCTGGACTGGATCGAGCTCAACGAGGCTTTCGCGGCCCAGGCGCTCGCCGTCATCCGCGACTGCGGACTCGATCCCAGCAAGGTCAATCCGCTCGGCGGCGCCATCGCGCTGGGCCATCCGCTCGGCGCCACCGGCGCGGTCCGCACGGCGACCATCGTGCATGGCCTGCGCCGCCGCCAGCAGAAGTACGGCATGGTGACCATGTGCATCGGCACCGGCATGGGCGCGGCGGGCATTTTCGAAGCCCTCTGATTGTCGTCTGCGACCGTGTCACGAGAACGGGTGGCCCCAGGCCGCCCGTTTTTCTTGGTGCTCAACGTGGCGGCAGTTCGGGCGTAATGCGCATTCGGCGCAACACATTCTCGAAGTCACCCCAGTCGATTGCATGCCGCAGCTCCGAGTGATCGTTCAAACGCTTGCACCCTAAAGCGCAGGATGAAATCCCATCGACCGTCACACTCCCCGATCTTCGAAAGACAGCCGCTCAATCTGGCTGACGGACGGGCTGGACACGTCTTTCAGTTAAGAGTTTCATGGCGCGGTCACGGGGAGACGACCATGGAAATCCATCGCGCCGACAGAGCTTATCGCAAGCGCACGCTTTGGCTGATCGCGCTCATCGTGGTGTTGTGCTCGGTGCTGCTTTGGCAACTGAACCTGTGGCTGCGAGGCGTCAACGAGCATCTGGGTGGCAGCGACCCGGAGACCGTTCGCCGCTGGCTTCGCCTGATGCTCGTTGGCCTGGGCCTGGCCTTGGCGGCGCCAGCGATCGGGCTGGGATTGAACCTGCGACGGCTGGGTTACGCCGCACGCCTCCAGGGGCGTTTCCCACCCCAGGAGTGGAAAACCCTGCGTGACGTGCGCGTGCTGCGAGATCGCACCGCCCTCGATTGGGCGCGTCGTGTCGAGCTGCTTGGCCTCAGTGCCCTGGCTTTGGCCTGCCTTCTGGCCGGCTGGGCGTTATGGGCCTGGTGGCGCTACGGCGGCGGATAGGCCAGCAGAGGACCGACGCTTAGCCGAGGTCCTCGACGCCCAACTCGCCAAGCGCGTTCTGCATCAACTGGCGCGCCAGGTCGCTGAGCTTTTCATGATCCAGCGCATAGCGGATCGTCGCCTCGATCAGCCCGATGTGCGTGCCGCAATCGAAGCGGGTTCCCTTGAATCGGTAGGCGTTGACCGGCGATTCGCCAAGCAGTGACGCGATGGCATCGGTGAGCTGGATCCCCCCGCCCGCGCCGGGCGTCGTGCGCTCGAGCAGCTCGAAGATCCTCGGGCTGAGGATGTAACGACCGACCACGGCCAGCGTGCTCGGCGCCGCTTCGGGTTTCGGTTTTTCGACCATGGCACTGATGCGCCCCTGGCGCCCGCTGAATGCCTCGGTCGCG
>DATDBD010000139.1:0-4808 GCA_036525015.1 Lysobacter sp. | reverse complement strand
CGCGGCGATGATCGATTTCCACATGACCAGACTCCTACGGAGAGTAGTTCGTATAGCGGACGGGTTCAGGCGACCGCCAGTTCCACTTCCACGTTTCCGCGCGTCATGCGCGAGTACGGGCAGGTCTGGTGGGCCGCTTCGACCAGCTCGCGCTTGAGATCTTCGTCCAGGCCCGGCAGGTTGACGTTCAACGTTACCGCCAACTGGTATTCGCCGGTGCCCGTCTTGCCAAGCGCTACATCGGCATCGACCGAGGCGTCTTCCGGAAGCCGGATCTTGCGCTCCAGGGCAGCCTTGCTGAGCGCGCCGATGAAGCAGGCCGAGTAGCCGACGCCGAACAACTGCTCCGGATTGGTGCCCGGCTTGCCCGAGCCCGGCGAACTCAGCACGACGTCGAGCGCGCCGTCGCTGGATGTGCCGGCGCCGACGCGGCCGCCGGTGACGTGGGTATGCGCGGTGTACAGAACGGTTTCTAGGGAAGTGGCCATTTACAGTGACTCCAGTACGTGGGGGTTGAGGGTGTTGCGGGCGGAACTGCTGGTTTGCGCTTGCCTGCGCTTGGTGGCCTGTGCCCACTTGCCGACCAGGCGGACGGCGACGGCGGCGCAGAGGATCGAGAACGGGATGGCGTACAGCGCGCTCATCGTGGGAATTCGCTTGAAGAACGAGTAGCCGAAGATGACGGCAATCACCCACACGCCAATGGTGTGCAGGCGCTTCCACGCGGCTGCGGTCATGTGCCGCGAGAAGTAGCGGAACGATGTCGCCGCAAGCAGCGCGATGAAAACGTAACCGATGGTGCCGGGCGTGTTGGTCAGGGCACCGCGCCCGGGCCAGAACTGCGGGTTCAGCGCGCCATAGCCGACAATGGCCGCCAAGTGAACCAGGTGCGAGAACGCAAACGACAGGCCGACGTAGCGGCGTTCGCGCACCAGTCCACGGGTGACGGCGTTGGGCACCAGCGTGGCCAGCGACGAGGCGACGAACGCCGCCAGGAACAACGCGAACGACGTGCGCGCCGTGGCACGGATCACCGAGCGCAGGCCTTCGACGAGATCGGGGCTGAGCAACAGGATCAGCGCCGACATCGCCAGCACCAGCGCACCGATCAGCCAGAACAGCTTCCATCCACTGATGGCCTGGCCTTTAGCGCTCATTGCCATGCTCCAGTGGCATCAGGGTGCCCAGGACGACGCCCTGGCTGCGCAGTTGTTGCAACAGCAGCAAACCGCGTGATTCGAACTCGGCGATATCGCTCCCGGTTTCCGCCGCCAGCGCGGCCAGGTGCTCGCGGCCGGTCCAGGCGTTGCTCTGCAGCGAAACCAGCAGCCGGTACGCCAGTGGCGCGATGCGGGCGAAGCGCACCTGGTGCTCGGCATCGCGATGCACGAGCAACGTCGTCGGTTCGGCCGGCGGCGCGTCTGGCACGAACGACGGACCCAGCTCCGTGACCGGCCAGAGATAAGCCAGCGGAAGCGCGATCGGCGACAGCAGCGGCACGCCATCGAGCAGGTCGCCTTCCGGATCATGTCCGGGGGGCTGTGCATCGCTGACGAACAATGCCTGTTCCACCCACTCGTAATGCGCCAGTTCGGACAGCCAGGGCGGCATGCCGGCTTCGTCTGCGCGACCTTCGATGTAGGCGACGAACTCGGCCGCGATCTCGGTGAACAGAGGCGTCTGGCTGCGATGGTCGGCATAGAACGCCCGCACCAGCGCCTTCCATTTCGCCTCGCCCAGGATTTCATGGATCACTGGAAATCCGCTGGCCAGCAAGCTCTGGATGTTGTTGAAGAACAGCTCCCGGTACACGCGGACGCGTCGCTCCTCCAGACCGGGCGGCGGCGGTTGGCCGACCGGATCGCGAAGGTGCCGGGCCAGCGTGAACTGCTGCTCGCGCAAAGTGTTACGCAGCATGGGTCTGCTCCAGCAACCGCGCTCGATCGGTATAGGCCAACTGCATCATGCGGATGCGACCGGTCTCGGCCAGCAGTTCGTGCAGCGGCGGGAAATTGAAATCGCGTTCCAGCAGCGTTGGGCGCACGCCAAAACGCCGGTAAGCGCTGGCCAGCAGCGACCACACGTCGGACTTCACCGGCGCGCCGTGGGTGTCGACCTTCAGGTCGATGTCCTCGTCGTAGTGCCCGGCGATGTGGTACGAGGCGATGCGATCGACCGGCAGGCGAGCCAGGAACGCTTCGGCGTCGTAACCATGGTTGATGGAATTGACGTACAGGTTGTTGACGTCCAGCAGCAGGTCGGTGTCGGCCTCGGCCAGGACGGCGTTGATGAAATCGATCTCCGCCAGCGCCTGGTACGGCGCGGCGTAATAGGACACGTTTTCCACCGCGATGCGCCGACCCAGCGCATCCTGCACCTGGCGGATGCGTGCGGCGACGTGATGGATTGCCTCGTCGGTGAAGGGGATGGGCATCAGGTCGTACAGCTGCCCATCGTCGGACGTATAGCTCAGGTGTTCGCTGTACAGCACCACATCGAAGCGCTCGTTGAATTCGCGGGTGCGCTTGAGCAGTCCCGTGTCCAGCGGCTCGATCCCGCCCAGCGACAACGACAGGCCGTGAGCGCTGATCGGGAAGCGCGCCGACAACTGCGCGAGCTGTTCGCCGAACTTGCCGCCGACCCCGATCCAGTTGTCCGGCGCGACTTCCAGGAAGTCGACCGCGCCATCGTCCATCGCCAACAGCGACGGAAGCAGGCCGCGACGCAGGCCCAGGCCGGCGGAAGTGGGGGTGTCGATGGTGCGCATGATGGGGTCCTCGGGAAGAGGCGCCCCCACGGCGAACCGGGGGGCGCAGCAGGCAAGCGGCGAGCGCTTACTCCTTGACGTCGTGGAACAGGCCGCTCGGCAGTTCCTTGCCGTTCTCGTTGTAGGCCGCCTTGACGCTGTCGTACGACTCCTTCTCGGAGATGTAGCCATCGCGGTTCACGTCTTTCTTCGCGAATACGGCGTCGCCCTTCGGCACTACAGCGAGGAACTCGGCGCGCGAGACGCGTGCGTCGTCGTCGGTATCGGCTGCGGCGAAGCGCGCGTCGCCGCACTGGCCTTCGCCGCACTTGCCTTCCGCGGTCTTGGCGGCGGCCTTCGCTGTCTTGCCTTCGGTGGCGCCGCACTTGCCTTCACCGCACTTGCCTTCAGCGGTCTTGGCGGTAGCGGCCTTAGCGGTCTTGCCTTCGGTGGCGCCGCACTTGCCTTCACCGCACTTGCCTTCGCCGGCGGCGTGGCTGGCGGCCACCATGTAGCCCTGGGCGAGCGGCTGCACGGCGAATGCGGAACCGCTGAGGACCAGTCCGGCTAGGGCGACGCCGAGCATGCCGGCGGTACGACGGGTGTTGCTGGGGGTGTTGTTATGGGACATTTCTTTTCTCCATGGAGCACGATGAAGTCGTGCGGAACTGGCGCGGTGCTGAGAGGACGAAGCGGCCGGCGCGTTGACAGGTGTCTTACTTGATCTTGGCGAACAGGCCGGCCGGCATCGGCTTGCCGTTGGCGGCGAAGGTGGCCTTCAGGAAGTCATAGGCCTCCTTCTCGGAGATGAAGCCATCGCTGTCGACATCGAGCTTCGGGAAGTCGGCGCCACGCGTCGGCGCCACGGCCAGGAACTCGGCGCGCGAGACGAGGCCGTCGTCGCTGGTGTCGGTCTTGGCAAACGATGCGTCACCGCACTTGCCTTCGCCGCACTTGCCTTCAGCAGTCTTGGCGGTATCGGCCTTCGCGGTCTTGCCTTCGGTGGCGCCGCACTTGCCTTCACCGCACTTGCCTTCGCCAGCGGCGTGGCTAGCGGCCACCATGTAGCCCTGGGCGAGCGGCTGCACGGCGAATGCCGAGCCGCTGAGGACGAGGCCGGCCAGCGCGACGCCGAGCATGCCGGCGGTACGACGTGTGTTGTTGGGGGTGTTGTTGGGGGTGTTGCTACGGGACATGGCTGTTAACTCCAGGGTGCTGCACGGCATCGCCGCGCTGGGGACGCCACGGATGCGGGGCGCAGTTCGACAGGGTGAAGAGTGGGTAGAAGAGCGCTCAGGCGGCGGCGGGCAAGCCGAGCGGGGTTGTCCGGCGCGGCCAGGTCAGCAGTGCGATGCCGGCGATGGCCAGCGCGCCGCCGAACCATGGCAACAGCAGCGACACGGTCACGCCGATGGCGAACAGCACCAGGCCCCAGGCTGTGTTGTCTGCGGTGGTGGCGACGGCCGAATTGCGACGCGTGCGGATCAGATGGTCGAGGCTGAAGCGGCCGCCGCCACCCAGCATCAGCGGCAGCAGCATCACCAGGTAGATCAGCGGCAGCTTGTAGTTGCCGAAACCGTCGTTGGTGATGGCATAGCCCTGCCACAGCTCGGACAGGCTCGACCACTCGGCCGGCCAGTGCACGGCATAGATCGCCACTACGGTGAGCACCCACAGGGTGGCGGCGGCGTAACGGGTACCCAGGCCCAGCAGCAATGCCAGGCCACCGGCAAGTTCCATCCACGTGGCCAGCGTCCAGTTCACATTGGGACCGAGCAGCGAGAATGGCAGTGGGAACTTGTCGCCCAGGTCAGCGAACCAGTTCTCGCCTTGCAGCTTCTCGCGGCCGGCTTCGAAGAACTCCCATGCCAACAGGGCGCGCAGGCCGAACGGGGCCAGCCACTGGCCCACGCCATCGACACGCGACATCAGGGGTTGGGTGCGGGTTTGGTTGTTGGGGGTGAACATTTCGATTTCCTCGGGCTACTGGGCGCCGCTTTTCGATGGCGCCATTTCGAGGTCGCGAGGTATCGCGCAGGTGTCGTGCAACCCATGGATTTGT
>DATDBD010000138.1:0-3755 GCA_036525015.1 Lysobacter sp. | reverse complement strand
GCCATTGAGGTCCATCTTGTTGATGGCGACCACGATGTGTTTGATACCCAGCAACGAGGCGATAAAGCTGTGGCGACGGGTCTGGGTCTGCACGCCGTAACGCGCGTCGACCAGAATGATCGCCAGGTCACAGGTGGACGCACCGGTGGCCATGTTGCGGGTGTACTGCTCATGGCCGGGGCAGTCGGCGACGATGAACTTGCGCTTTTCGGTGCTGAAGAAGCGGTAGGCGACGTCGATGGTAATGCCCTGCTCGCGCTCGGCGGACAATCCGTCCATCAGCAGCGCGTAATCGATCGCATCGCCCTGGGTGCCATGACGGCGGCTGTCCGATTCCAGCGCCGACAGCTGATCGGCGAACAGCGCCCGGGTTTCGTACAGCAGGCGACCGATCAGCGTGCTCTTGCCGTCGTCGACGCTGCCGCAGGTGATGAAGCGCAGCAGGTCCTTGGTTTCGTGCTGCTGCAGGTACGCGGCGACCGCAGCGGAAGTGTCGGTGGCGACGCTCATCAGAAGTAGCCCTCCTGCTTCTTCTTCTCCATCGACGCGGACGGATCGTGGTCGATTACGCGCCCCTGGCGCTCGGACGTGGTCGCCACCAGCATCTCGGCGATGATCTTTTCCAGCGTGTCGGCCTGCGATTCGATGGCGCCGGTCAGCGGATAGCAGCCCAGCGTGCGAAAGCGCACCTGCCGGACAGTCGGGGTTTCATCGGCGCGCAACGGCAGGCGTTCGTCGTCGACCAGGATCAACGCGCCATCGCGCTCCACGACCGGACGCTGCGCGGCAAAGTACAGCGACGGCACCGGGATCTTCTCGCGGTATATGTAGAGCCACACGTCCAACTCGGTCCAGTTGGACAGTGGGAACACGCGTACCGACTCGCCCTTGTGGATGCGGGTGTTGTACAGGTTCCAAAGTTCCGGACGCTGGCTTTTCGGATCCCAGCGGTGCTGTGCGCTGCGGAACGAGAAAATGCGTTCCTTGGCGCGGGACTTCTCCTCGTCGCGGCGTGCGCCGCCGATGGCGGCGTCGAAGCCAAACTGATCCAACGCCTGCTTCAGGCCCTGGGTCTTCATCACATCGGTATGCACGGTGGCGCCGTGACTGATCGGTCCGATGCCCTGGGCGACGCCGTCGGGGTTGGTGTGCACGCGCAGGGTCACGCCGGTTTCGCTGGCACGACGGTCGCGGAAGGCGATCATCTCGCGGAACTTCCAGCCGGTATCGACGTGCAGCAGCGGGATGGGCGGGCGCGCCGGGTGGAACGCCTTCAGCAGCAGGTGCAGCAGCACCGAGCTGTCCTTGCCGATCGAGTACAGCATGACGGGGTTGCGGAACTCGGCCGCGACCTCGCGAAGGATGTGCAGGCTTTCGGCTTCGAGGCGGTCGAGGTGGCTGAGGTTTACAGGCAGGGTCATCTTCGGGTCTGGGTTCGCGGCACCGTGGCCGGAGGCCTCCGGTGCGGACGGCGCGGCTATCTGACCACATTGTAGAAGCCTGCCACGCCCACCTCGTAAATAAGCGCCCGGCATGAGCGCATAACGCGGATTCCTTTCTTCTGGCTGCGGGCGAGGCCTAGCCTGCTGACATCCCCCCAAAGCAGCCAGCAGCCGATGTCGGCCTCGTCCCTCGCCTCCGCCGCATTCACCACGCCCCTGACCGAGGAGCGGCTGGCCGCGCTGGGGCGGGTCACCGAGGGGCTGGACCCGCACGGGCTTTGGTGGCTCTCCGGCTACGCGGCCGGTTTGGCCAGCCGCGGCGGCACGATCACACCCTCCCTCCACGAAACGCCCGCGCCCGAGGCCGCCCCCACGGGCCGCCTGACCATCGTCTATGGCAGCCAGACCGGGAATGCCAAGCGCCTGGCCGAGCAACTGGCACGCCAGGGCGAAGCCGCCGGCCTGCCGGTGCGCCTGCTGCGCGCCGACGCCTACCCCACGCGTGAACTCAAGGACGAGCGCAATCTCTATCTGGTCATCAGCACCCAGGGCGATGGTGATCCTCCTGACGATGCACGCGGGCTGGTCGAATTCATCTCCGGCCGACGCGCGCCCGAGCTGAAGCAACTGCGTTATGCCGTGCTCGGACTGGGTGATTCCAGCTATCCGCAGTTCTGCGCGATCGGGCAGAAGCTCGACGTGCGCCTGGCCGAACTGGGCGCGACCCGGCTGCTGCCGCGCGGCGACGCCGACCTGGATCTCGAGACCATCGCAACGCCTTGGGTGGAGCAGGCGCTGGCCTGCGCCAAGGAAGCGCTCAAGCCCAGCGCGCCGCTGGCGACCGTCACGCCGTTGCGGCCGTTGCCATCTTCAGCGCCCCACCACTCTCGCGATGCGCCGTTTGCGGCCGAACTGCTGCTCAACCAGCGCATTACCGCTCGTGGCAGCGCGAAGGACATCCGCCACATCGAGCTGGCCCTGGAAGGCTCCGGCCTGCACTACGAGCCCGGCGACGCCATCGGCCTGTGGCCCATCAACCCGCCCGAACTGGTCGAAGAAGTGCTCGCAACGCTTACGCTAGACGGAAACACCGCGGTCACCCACGCCGGCCAGACCCTGCCCGTGCGGCAGTGGCTCAGCGAAAAACGCGAACTGACCCGACTGGCGCGTCCGTTCCTCGCCAGCCACGCTGCGCAGGCGCGCAGCGAAGAACTCAACGGCCTGTTGGCACCGGGCCAGCAGGCACAGCTCGCCGGCTTCCTGGGCCAGACGCAGGTGCTGGACCTGCTGCAGCGGCATCCGGCCGATTGGAGCGCCGAAGAATTCGTCGCCGCCTTGCGTCCGCTGACCCCACGTCTGTACTCGATCGCTTCCAGCCGCAAGCAGGTGGGCGATGAAGCCCACCTCACCGTGGCCCATGTCGAATATGCCGGCGTCGAATACGCGAAGAAGCGCGGCACGCGCTGGGGTGCGGCCTCGCACCTGCTGTCGGCCAGCGCGGAAGGCACGCGCCTGCCGGTGTTCGTCGAGCACAACGAACGCTTCCGGCTTCCGGCCGACGCTACGCGCGACGTGATCATGATCGGCCCTGGCACCGGCGTCGCACCGTTCCGTGGCTTCGTGCAGGAGCGCGCCGCAACGCGCCCCATGACGGCAGGTGCCGTCGGACGCAACTGGCTGCTGTTCGGAAATCCGCATTTCCGCACCGACTTCCTCTATCAGGTGGAATGGCAGCAGGCATTGAAAGACGGTCGCCTGCACCGGCTCGATCTCGCCTTCTCGCGCGACCAGGCGCACAAGGTGTACGTGCAGGACCGCCTGCGCGAGCAGGGCCGCGAACTGTTCGACTGGCTCGAAGGCGGCGCCCACCTGTACGTCTGCGGCGATTCCACCCGCATGGCCCGCGACGTGCACGCATCGCTGCTTGCGGTGATCGCCGAGCACGGTGGCAAGTCGGCAGAGGCCGCCGAGGATCATCTCTCGAACCTGCAGCAGCAGGGCCGTTATGCAAGGGACGTGTACTGATGCGCGTCGTCACTGTACGTCCAGGATTCAACCGATGAGCACCCACTCCGTCGAAGACATCAAGAACAACAGCGCCCGCCTGCGCGGCACGCTGCTGGAGTCGCTCGCCAATCCGGTCACCGGCGCAATCGACGATGACGACCAGACGCTGATCAAGTACCACGGCAGCTACCAGCAGGACGACCGCGACATCCGCGACGAGCGCCGCCTGCAGAAGCTGGAGCCTGCCTACAGCTTCATGATCCGCACCCGCACGCCTGGCGGCGTGGTCACGCCGGCGCAATGGCT
>DATDBD010000137.1:0-3229 GCA_036525015.1 Lysobacter sp. | reverse complement strand
GACCGGCAAACCCTTCCTGCCGTACTGGGCCAGTCACACCGATCGCACGTGGCGACTGGAAGGCACGCGGCGCAACAGTTTCGTGCAGTTGCAGGTGCCGCTCCCCGGCGAACCCGATGCGATCCTGGCGCGCGACCACAGCACGCTGTTCGATACCGGTCGGCTGAAATCCGGAGACCAGATGATGGCGGCGGAAGGTGTGGTGTCCACCGTGTGCTATCGCTGGCTCGCGCCGGGCGATGGCGCCATGGCGGCCCTGGTCGATCGCTACGGCCAGTTGTTCACGGCGCTGAAGGCGCTCGACAAGACCTCACTGAGGCCGGACTCGCCGGTCCTGGTCAACCTGCTCCAGACCTATGCCGCGCAATACCCGGCGCAGGGCAAGCAGGCGCTGCGCGTGTTTATCGAGACCACCTACGGCAGCACCGTCGATCCGGCGATGGTGCGTCAGACCGAAGCGCTCGCCGCGCGCGGTATCGTCGGCGACATGGAAGGGTTCGTAGGCCAGCTCAAGCCTGCGCGTGCGGCGTTGGCCAAGCTGGTCGAGGACACCACACCGGCCCGGCTCGACGCAGCGCTGTCCGCGCCGATCTGGCTGTACGGCGATGCGCCCGCTGACAAGGGCAAGGGCGAAGGCATCGCGCTCGATCTGAATACCGCCGAGCACGAAGGTCTGCACGCGCTGCCGGGCATCGACGCCGCCATCGCCGAACGCATCGTCGCGGAGCGTCGTGCGCACGGTCCTTATGCCAGCCTGACCGCGGCGTCCTCGCGCCTGTCGCTGTCGCCAGAGACGACGGCGGCGTTGCAGTCGCTGCACGAGGCCGCAAAACGCGCCGGCCCAAACGCCCGCCGCTGACCTGCCAGGAGACTCGATGAAGATGATCGGACTGATCGGCGGCATGAGCTGGGAATCGACGGTTCCCTACTACCGCACCATCAATGAAACCGTGAAGGAGCAACTCGGCGGCCTGCACTCCGCCAGGCTGGTGCTGTACAGCCTGGACTTCCACGACGTGGAGCGGTTGCAACATTCGGGACGCTGGCAGGAAGCCGGCACCATGCTCGCCGATGCGGCACGCGCGCTGGCCGCAGCCGGTGCGGACTTCCTGGTGGTGTGCACGAACACCATGCACAGGGTCGCCGACGCGATCGAGGCGGCGGTCGACATCCCGCTGCTGCACATCGCCGACCCGACCGCGGAGGCCATCGCGCAGGCAGGGTTTCGGCGCGTCGGCCTGCTCGGTACGCGTTTCACGATGGAAGAGGATTTCTATCGCCAGCGACTGGAATCGCGTCACGGCATCGAGGCGCTGGTGCCTGCGCAGGACGACCGCGACGAAGTGCATCGGATCATCTACGACGAACTCTGCGTCGGCGTGATCTCGGAAGAATCGCGCGAGATCTACCGGCGGGTGATCGCGCGGCTGGTCGAGCGCGGCGCCGAGGCGATCATCCTGGGCTGTACCGAAATCGGTCTGCTGGTCGGCCAGGAGGATTCGTCCGTGCCGCTGTTCGACACCGCCCACCTGCATGCGCGCAGCGCGGCGCTGATGGCGTTGGCTTGAATCTGTGTTTGTCTGAAAAACCACTCCCCCACGAGTACCACAATGAAAGCTGCCGTCTATTCCCGCACTGGCCCCGCCCGGGACGTGCTGTCCATCGTCGAGAAGGCGCGCCCCGAACCGCAACCCGGCGAGGTTCGTGTCCGCGTCGTCTGGTCGGGCGTGAATCCATCGGACGTGAAGAGCCGCGCTGGCACGCGTTCGAACGTGCTGCCGTATCCGCAGATCGTCCCGCACAGCGATGGTGCCGGCGTGATCGACGCGGTAGGCGAGGGCGTGCCACCGCGCCGCATCGGCGAGCGCGTGTGGATCTGGAACGGCGCGTGGGCGCGCGCGGACGGAACGGCAGCCGAATGGATCGCCGTGCCGGCGGCGCAGGCGGTGGCGTTGCCGGAAGGCGTCGCACTGGAAGTCGGTGCCTGCCTGGGCATTCCTGCATTGACGGCGTGCCATGCGGTCAGCGTCGATGGAGGCGTGGCCGGCAAGCGCGTGCTGGTGGCCGGTGGCGCCGGCGCGGTCGGGCATTACGCCGTGCAGATGGCGCGGCTGGCGGGTGCCAGCCAGGTGATCGCCACGGTGAGTTCGAAGGACAAAGCCGAGCGCGCTCGCGAGGCCGGCGCCGATGTCGTGATCGACTACCGCGCCGAGGACCTGGTCGAACGCGTGCGGGAAGAAACGCAGGGCCTGGGTGTCGACTGCATCATCGAAGTGGATTTCGCGGCCAATGTCGAAAAGGATTTCGCGATGATCGCGCCGGAGGGGCGCATCGTCGTGTACGGCAGCGCGTCACCGGAAATCCCCGTGCCGTTCGTGCCCGCGATCCTGAAGAACGTGCGGCTGTCGTTCTTCATCGTCTACCACCTGTCCGGCGCGGACCGAACGACGGCCATTCACCGGCTGCACGGCTGGCTGGATGCCGGTCAGTTGCAGCACGCGATCGCGTTGCGGCTGCCGCTGGAGCAGATCGCGCAGGCCCACGAAGCGGTGGAATCGGGCGGCGCGATGGGGAACGTGGTGCTAGGCGTCGCCGACGAGGCGTCACTGGCGTAGTGGCATGCCCTCATTCATGCAAAGGGCGAATTCCCGCGAAGGGTCGTCAATTCATTGCATTGGATCGTCATTCCCGCGAAGGCGGGAATCCAGCATCGTGGCCAGACGGCGGAAGTCGTTGGATCCCCGCCTTCGCGGGGATGACGACTCAAACCATTTCAAAAAGGCTATGCGCAGGACGACGTTACATCAGCGCCAGTTCGATCCGCCGTTCTTCCCGATATTTCGCCCGTTCGGAACGGCAATAGGCGCTGCCCATGGCGAACTTGCGGCAGATCGTCGGACGTTGCGAGTAGATGCTGCAGCTCATGTTCGAGTGATCGACGGCCGCGCACCAGCCATCCTCGCCGCGCCGCATGACATCCATGCCACCCTCCATCCGCTCGACCAGATGCCGGGGCACGTCGTCTTCGGGCATCAGGACTACCGTGAGGCGGCAGCAGACCGCGTCGCAGCGGCTGCACGAAACTTCTGAGCGCTTCTCCGTGGTCATGCCGGCTGCGCCACCAGTTCGGGCGATCGCCTGAACTTCAACAATCGAATGCGGAGCGGGGAGTTATCGCGCGTTGGCGTCGTCAACGTCGTGCAGGCGAAACCCTGTGCCTGCATCGCCC
>DATDBD010000136.1:0-3528 GCA_036525015.1 Lysobacter sp. | reverse complement strand
AGTCCACTTTGCTCGGCGACATCGATGAACACCGACGGCGCGATCAGGCCCTGCTGCGGATGCTGCCAGCGCAGCAGCGCCTCGGCGCCCACCATCAAACCATCGGCGAGGCGATACACCGGCTGGTACACCAAACTCAGCTCGCCGCGGTCCCAGGCACCGCGCAACTCGTGCTCCAGGTGCACGCGGCGCTCCACCGCCTGGTCCATCGCTCGGCTGTAGAAGCGGTAACAGTTCTTGCCGGCGACCTTGGCCTGGTACATCGCGATATCGCCGTTCTTCATCAGCGCGGTTGCGCCGGAAGCATCCTCGGGGAACAGCGTGATGCCGATGGAGGTACCCAGGAAAACCTGTCGATCCTGCACGCGGATCGGAAGCCCCAGCTCCACCACCATGTTCTCGGCAAGCCGGGTGGCCAGGCCACGCACGTCGCCGTTCTGCGTCTGTCCAGCCTGCACCAGGATCACGAACTCGTCGCCACCGAAGCGCGCCAGCACGGCGTCGTCGCCGCCCAGGCGCTGCACCGTCTCGCGGATGCGGTTGGAGAACTGCAGCAGCACTTCGTCGCCGGCATCGTGGCCGAGGGTGTCGTTGACGCGCTTGAAATCATCGATGTCGGCGAACAGCAGCGCCAGTTGGCGACCTGCGCCGCGTAGCTGCAACAGCCGCTCATCCAGCGTCTCGCGGAACGCGAGCCGGTTGGCCAGGCCCGTCAACGCATCGGTGTAGGCCATGCGGCGGATGTCGCGGTCGTGGCGCGCCACGCTGTGCCCCATTCTCCCGAACGCGCGGATCAGGTCGCCCACCTCGTCCTGGCTCCTGGTCTCGGGCAGCGGCGTGTCGAAACGACCGGCCTCGATCTGGCGGGCGGCGTCGGCCAACTGGCTGATTGGTCGCACCAGGAAGCGCTGCATCAGCCACAGCATCACCGCACCCAGGCCCAGCAGGCCCATGCCGAGCACGCCCACCCACACCAGGTGGCGGTCGCCGAGTTCCTCAAGCCGATGCCGCAGGCTGGTCACGGCGGCGTCCTGCACGGTGCGCGCAGCATCCAGGTCGAAGCCGACGCGGACGCCGCCGATGCGCTCGCTGCCGATCATGATCGGCGAGGAGACGTCCATGACGTCATCCCCCCATTGCGCGTGGGTGTTCCTCGCGGCGATCACCTCGAACGCCATCGGATCGTCCATGCGCTTGCCGTAGCTCGGAATCTCCTCGCTACCGTCATGGACGACGTTGCCGTCGCTGTCGTAGACGATGACGTAGCGCGTGCCCGGCTGGCGCAGCACCGAGCGGCCGAGGACGCCGATCGCATCCAGGTCGAAGTAGTAAAGCGGGTTGGCCAGCGAGTCGGCCAATTGCGCGACCATGCCCTCGCCACGGCGGCGCATGGTCTCGCCCGCCATGCTCTGCATGGCGTCGCGGCTGACGAATTCCACCTCGCGCTGCATGCGCTCCTGGCGGTTCCACAGCAGCGCGATCAATGCCAGTACGACCAGCAGCGTCAAACCCATCAATGTCAGGAACTTGGCCTGCAAGCCGTAACGCAACTTCATTCCACCTCCGCACGGACGCGCGCCACGCCCGCGGAAATCCGGTCGAGCGCATGCTGCGACGTCGGATCGATCGGCATGAAACGGGTGGTCTTGAAGAATCGCAACAGAGCCTCGCCGGCATCGGGATCGCCGGCCGCTTCGATCAGCACCTCGCGAAGGCGGGCCTGTACGCGCGGGTTCAACCCGCCGCGCACCACCTCGACCGCACGCGGGACGTCCTCGGTTCGGCCGATCACCATCAGGTCACGGCGGAATGCCGCCGGCACCCGTTGCGGGTTGTCCCAGTCGATGTTGCTCATTACGCCGACGTCGACCAGGCGCTTGTGCACCCAGGTCGAGATGTTCAGCTCGGACCGGGCAAACAGATATCCGACCGCGCCCGTGGCGATGTGATCGGTGGGAGAGAGCAGGATTTCCAGCGGCAGCCCACGCCCGAGCAACGCGGCTACCGGCGCGAAGTAGGCGCTGGTCGAGGACGACCGCTGGAACGCCACGCTATGCCCGCGCAGGTCGTCCAGCGAGCGCAGGCCGCTGTCGCGGCGAGCGAAGAACACGCTGTGGTAATGGCTGGTGCCGTCACGTTCGGTCAGCAGCAGCGGCTGAGCCTGGGCGCGCTGGCGCAACAGCATGGCCGTGCCGGCGGTCTCGGTGACCCAATCGACCCGTCCGCGCCGCAGGTAGCTCGCCATCTGCTGCACGTCCTTGGCCATCAGGATGCGGCCTTCGCGGATGCCGACATCGGCCATGCGCGGCACTACGTAGTCCAGCAACGGCTTGAGCTGCTCGTAATGCGCCTTGGGATCGTCGCTGATACGGCCGATCACCAGTACGCCATCGTCGGGCGCCGCCGCAGCGGCTATCGCTATCGGATGCGAGGCCACCAGCGTCGTCGACTGGGCCGACGCCAGACCCGGCAACAAGGTCGCCAAGGCAAGCAGGGTCAGCAGGACGGTACGGCGCACGCTGGAGATCAAGCGGAAGAACCAGTGCGGTGACCGATGCAGCCTAATCGAAACCGACGTTGGCCGATACACCGATCATCCCCGCAAGCGCCCGCAGGCCGATGCGGAGTAGCCCCCGAGAAAAAGGGGGTCTCTTCATCAGGATCGAAAAGCCCCCTCCCGGACTCCCTGTTCCAGGAGAGCAGATGCGCACCGCCTAATCCCGGGACGACTGTCCTGCCAGCATCGCCATGCGCTGCGCATCGGCCAGCACGCCGCGCAGGATGCGGACCTCGCGCGCATCCAGCTCGGCCCGCAGGAACATCCGGCGCAGTTTGCGCAGCGCCGATTCAGGGGAGCGCCCCTTGTGGAAGTCGATGGCATCCAGCGTTTGCGCCAATTGGGCGAAGAAGCCTTCCATTTCGGCGTGGGAGGCCGGCGGTTCGCGCGACTCGGACGATGCCTGCGAAGGCGTCGCCGCCAACAGCGCCAGGCGCAACTCGTAGCTGAGCACCTGCACCGCGGCGGCCAGGTTCAGCGAGCTGTAGTCCGGATTGGCCGGGATGTGCACCGACGCGTGGCACAGCTGTAATTCGTCGTTGTCCAAGCCGGTCCGTTCGCGCCCGAACACCAGCGCCACTTCGTCGCCGCGATTTGCGGCGGCGACCGCGCGTTCGCCGGCCTCGCGGGGGGCCAGTTCCTCCAATGCGATGCGGCGGCTGCGCGCGGTGCAGCCCAGCACCAGCCGGCAATCGGCCACGGCTTCGGCCAGCGTCGCGCAGGTCGTCGCCGCGGCCAGCACGTCGTCGGCGCCCGCGGCCAGGGCGTACGACTCGGTGTTGGGCGTCTTTTCCGGCGCCACCAGGAACAGCCGGGACAGGCCCATGGTCTTCATCGCCCGGGCGGCCGAGCCGATGTTGCCGGGGTGCTGGGTGCCGACCAGGACGATGCGCACGCGGTCGGCGGAGGCCGGCGCGGAGGCCGGAGAGGGGGATTGGGATTCGGTACTCATGCCGCGCAATGGTAAACTC
>DATDBD010000135.1:0-2108 GCA_036525015.1 Lysobacter sp. | reverse complement strand
TCCAGCGCTTCTTCCTGGTCGTGGGTGACGAACAGCGTGGTCTGCCCGGTCTGCTCATGCAGGTCGCGCAACCAGCGTCGCAGTTCGACACGGACCTTGGCGTCGAGCGCGCCGAACGGTTCGTCCAGCAACAGCACCTTGGGATCGATGGCCAGCGCGCGCGCCAATGCGACGCGCTGCTTCTGGCCGCCGGACAGCTGCTCCGGATAGCGGTTGCCGAAATCGGGTAACTGGATCAGCGTCAGCAACTCCTGCACGCGGCGCGCGATCGTCGCTTTGTCCGGGCGCCTCCCGCGCGGCCGGCTGCGCAGGCCGAAGGCGATGTTCTCGGCGACGGTCATGTGCTTGAACAGCGCGTAGTGCTGGAACACGAAGCCGACGTTGCGCTCGCGCAGGCTCAGGCGGGTGGCATCGTCCTGACCGAACAGCACGCGACCGTCGTCCGGATGCAGAAGACCGGCGATCACACGCAGCAGCGTGGTCTTGCCGGAACCCGACGGCCCCAGCAGCGCGACCAGTTCGCCGGAGGCCACGTCCAGGTCGACGTGGTCGAGCGCCGCGACGCGGTCGTAGCGCTTGCTGAGCTGACGGATGTGCAGTTCCATTCCGCGCCGCGCCTGGGGAAGGATGGCGCCATGATGGACCATCGCCGCCGTCCCCGCCGTATGGGGCGGCGATGGCGGGACGGCGCCCTCGTCGGGTCGGTCGTCGATGGCCAGCCTTGCAGCGTTCATGTCAGTGGCGCCTGTGCGATTGGGCGAGGGCGTCGCCATGGCGAGCCTCCAGCCAGAACTTCAATATCAGGGTGATCAGGGCAAGGCCGGCCAGCAGCGAGGCCGCGGCAAATGCGGCGGTGCTGTCGAACTCGTTGTAGAGGATCTCGATGTGCAGCGGCAGGGTATTGGTCAGACCTCGGATGTGCCCGGAGACGACCGACACCGCGCCGAATTCGCCCATCGCCCGGGCCGCGCACAGCAGCACGCCGTACAACAGGCCCCACTTGATGTTGGGCAGTGTCACGCGGCTGAACATCGTCCAGGTGCCGGCTCCGAGCGAGCGCGCCGCCAACTCTTCGTCGGCGCCCTGCTGCTGCATCAACGGGATCAGCTCGCGCACGACGAACGGAAAAGTGATGAACAACGTCGCCAGCACGATGCCGGGCCGGGCGAACAATATCTTCATGTCATAACGTTGCAGCAGCTCGGCGAACCAGCCTTGCGAGCCGAACAGCAGCACCAGACACAGGCCCGCCACCACAGGCGACACCGCGAACGGCAAGTCGATCAGCGACAGCAGCAACTGCTTGCCGCGAAACTCGAAGCGCGTGACCGCCCAGGCCATCAACAGGCCGAACACGGCGTTGACGGGCACGACGATCGCGACGGTGAGCAGCGTCAGCTTCAATGCCGCACGCGCGTCGGGCTCGACCAAGGCCGAAAACCACACTCCCACGCCTTTGGAAAACGCCGCACCCAGCACCATCAGCAGCGGCAGCAGCACCAGCGCCGCCATCACCAGCACCGCTAGCGCGATCAGGGTCCAGCGCAGCCAGGCCGGTTCCCGCAGACCGTCATGCATGACGGTAGTTCCCGCATGAAATGCTGGCTGCGCACGTGCTTTTGCTGTGGCCCTTGCCTTCTGACAGCCGGCTCGGCATCCAGACCCGAAGGGCGGCGCACATGGATGTGCGCCGTTTTTCGACCGAGCCAGGGGTGAGGAGGCGCGTGCTTGCGAGCCACTGGCTCGCGCGCCGTGCGAACGCCCGCGCCGCAAGCGCGGGCCGGACTTTGGCTTCGTAGAAGACAAAGGCGAGTCGAAAAATCCCCCTACCCCCTCCGATCGTGGGGCTGATTTGTCGAGGAAGGCCCTTTCTTTTGGTTACTTTTCTTTGGCCCAGCAAAGAAAAGGGACCCGGCCGCGCCAGCGGTCGGAAGCCCTTGCTGTCCTGACTTCGCCTAGCCACGACCCCGCCCCCGCTTCTCATGCGCAAACAAAGACGGAATCGCATTGATCGCCAACAGGCAGACGAACGAAGCCGCAAGCAACAGCGCCGCGATCGCCACCGCGCCCGGATAGTCGTATTCCTCCAGCCGGATCGTGATCAGCAA
>DATDBD010000134.1:0-4602 GCA_036525015.1 Lysobacter sp. | reverse complement strand
ACCCTGGTCGCCAGCGTTACGGCGCCACTGGTCAGTGGCGGGCTATGCAATGCACCGGCCGGCGACAACAGTTGGGTGGGCAAGGTCGTGCTGTGCCAGCGTGGTGCGGCCAGCTTCCTTGTGAAATCCCAGAACGTGGCCGGCAGCGGTGGACTTGCCGCCGTGATCTACAACAACGTCGCCGGACCACTCAACGGCACCCTGGGCGATGACCTTTCCGTCATTCCGGCCATTCCGGTGACGGGTATCGCCATGACGGATGGGCAGGATCTGCTGGCTTCGCACATCGCAGAAAGCACCACCGTGAACACTCAGCTGCAGCTGATCACCGATAGTTACGAGCTCTACAGCGGCACCTCCATGGCGACACCGCACGTAGTCGGTGTGGCGGCTCTGATCTGGAGCGCGAATCCGAGCTGGACCAACCAGCAGATCCGCGAAGCGCTGGAGGTGACCGCCGAGGATCTGGGTGCGCCGGGTCACGACCCTGCCTACGGCTGGGGACTGATCAGGGCGAAGGACGCGTTGGATTACCTGGAGTCGCAATGATCCCGGCGTGGCTGCGCACCTGAGCGCAGGAAAGCGAAGCGGGGGGAGGAAAGGCCCGGTCATGCCGGGCCTTTTCTTTTGCAGGGCCTGGTGCAGAGCAAGACGGCCATCACCGAGCTGCTTACGCGCTAAGCCGCGGACGGGGCTCCGCTTCAAAGCGAGGCCCCGTCCGCGATTGGACTCCAAGGCGTTCTCGGTCCCGCGTCGCATCTTGCGTGCGCGGCGGCGAGCGGACAAACACCAGACCATGTGATCGCCGCGTCAAGACGAAGCGGTGGAATGCCGCGCAGAGCGACTCGTTGACGCTGTTCCGGAATGCGTGATTCACTCGTGGTCACGCTTGGGAGGGCGCATGGCCACGGAAGAAGCGCAAGCAGGCAAACGCGCGCGTCGTGTGAGGAAGACGCGACGCGAACCCATGACGCGGGTGGACACCGCATGGCTGCGCATGGAGCGGCCCACCAATCCGATGATGATCACCGGCGTGTTGATGTTCGCCGAGACGATGTCGCTGGAACGGCTGCGCAAGGTGGTCAAGCAACGTTTCCTGGCCTACCGGCGCTTCCGCCAGAAGGCGGTGGACACGCCTGCCGGCGCCTCGTGGCAGACCGACGAAAACTTCGACCTCGACTGGCACGTGCAACTGGCGGCGTTGCCTGGGCGTGGCGGCAAGCGCTCGCTGGAACGATTCGTCAGCCAACTGGCATCCACGCCCTTGGGTCATAACCGGCCGCTGTGGCAGTTCCACCTGGTCGAGCGCTACGACGGCGGTTCGGCACTGGTGGCGCGTATCCACCACAGTTATGCCGATGGCATCGCGCTGGTGCAGGTGCTGCTGTCGCTGACCGACACTTCGCCGGAACCGGACAAGGACAGCGAACTGTCCCGCGCCTGGCTCAAGCAGGATCACGCCCACGTCGCGCGCCGTGTCGGCGCCGTCGACCGCTACATGAAACTCGGCAGCAAGGTGGTCGAGAAGGGCATGGAGGTCTATCGCGATCCGGGCCTGGCCGGCGTGCTGGCAAAAGAAGGCAGCGAGATCGCACGCGAACTGCTGCACGCGCTCGCGTTGCCGGACGATCCGCCTTCGCTGTTGCGCGGCAAGCTGGGCGCCAGCAAGCGCGTGGCCTGGGCGGAGCCGCTGGACCTGGAGGAGGTCAAGGCCGTCGGACGCGCCTGCGACTGCACCGTCAACGACGTGCTGATGGCGACCACCGCCGGAGCGTTGCGCCATTACATGATGGAGCGCGGCGACGACGTCGACGGGATGACGCTGCGCGCCACCGTGCCGGTCAACCTGCGACCGCTCGAGCACGCCAAGAAGCTCGGCAACCATTTCGGCCTGGTCTTCCTGGACCTGCCCGTGGGCGAGGACAATCCGATCCGCCGGCTGGAGCGGGTGACCCACTGCATGCAGGAGCTTAAGAATTCACGACAAGCCATTGTCGCATATGGACTTCTTGCCGCGCTTGGCATGGCTCCTTCGCAGGTGCAGGGGCTCGCGCTGGATCTTTTCAGCCGCAAGGCCTCGGCGGTGGCCACCAACGTGCCCGGGCCACAGCAACCGCTGTACCTGGCCGGCTGCAGGCTGCGCGAGATGATGTTCTGGGTGCCGCAGACCGGCACGATCGGTATCGGCATCTCGATCCTCAGCTACAACGGTCGCGTGCATTTCGGATTGATCGCCGATGCAAAGCTCATCCCCGATCCCGATGCGGTGATCTGCCGTTTCGGCGCCGAGTTCGACAAGCTGCTCTACCTGGCCCTGATGGGCGATTGGAACGAGCGCCTGGATGCCAGCCTCGCCGCGGGACTGATGCCGCCGCCGGACTAGGGCCACGGGCAATGGTGGGACGCGTGTAGGGCTTCTTCGTTCGGTTAATTGCCCGTCACCTGCGGGCGTCCCGGGCGTGGTTAGCTTGCACCCTGTTCAGGCACTCCCACTAAAGGACGTTTCATGAAGCACAAGATCACGATGATGTTTGCCGCAACGGCGATCGCCGCGACTCTCGCTGGTTGTGCCACCGGCGGCGGCGGTTATTACGGCGGGCAGCCGCAACCGTATCCGCCGCAGAACCAGCCGTATCCGCCGCAGGGTCAGTCGTATCCGCCGCAGCAGCAACAGCCCGCACCTGCGCAGCAGGGCATGAGCAAGACCAGCAAGGGCGCCATCATTGGCGCGTTGGCCGGTGTTGCCGCCGGCCTGCTCAGTGGCGACGACGCCACCGAGCGCCGTCAGCGCGCCCTGGTGGGCGCGGGCGTCGGCGGCCTTGCCGGCGGCGCCATCGGCAACTACCAGGACCGCCAGGAGCGGGCGCTGCGCGAAAAGATGGCCGGTACCGGCGTCGACGTGGTGCGCCAGGGCGACAACATCACCCTCAACATGCCCAGCGGCATCACCTTCGACTTCGACAAGTCGAACCTGAAGCCGGAGTTCTATCCGGTGCTCGAGTACGTCGCCCGCACGCTGCAAGAGTACAACCAGACCATCGTCGAGGTCGCCGGCCATACCGACAGCGTCGGTTCGGACGCCTACAACCAGAGGCTCTCCGAGCAGCGTGCCAATGCCGTCAGCAGCTACCTGACGGGACGCGGGCTGAATCGCGACCGCTTCATCGTGGTCGGCGCGGGCGAGTCGCGCCCCGTGGCCAGCAATGACTCCGATGCCGGTCGCGCCGAGAACCGCCGAGTCGAGATCACGTTGGTGCCGATTCAGTCGTAAACGCCAGTCATAAATCACATTCGAACCGCTCCCGCACGTTCGGGAGCACCATGGGGGACGGGCCGCGCGAGCGGCCCGTTTTTCGTTGCGGGGCAGGAGAGCGAAACCGCCTGCTGTCAACGGGTTCCGCGACGGCTCCGGCATTGCCACAATCGGCATATCCCCGTGTTCCCGGGGAGCCACCGATTGGAAGCAATGCAAGACAACGCCAGCAAGTCCGCACGACAGGTCGCCGACAAGATCGCCCGCCTCATCGCCGAAGAAATCGGCGCCCAGCCCGCTCAATCCCTGGCCGCCATCGCGCTGCTCGACGAAGGCGCCACCGTGCCTTTCATCGCGCGTTATCGCAAGGAAGTCACCGGCGGGCTCGACGACACCCAGTTGCGCAACCTCGAAGTGCGCCTGACCTACCTGCGCGAACTGGAAGATCGCCGCGCCGCGGTACTGGCGAGCATCGCAGAGCAGGGCAAGCTCAGCGACGAACTGCGCGCCGACATCGAGGCCGCCGACAGCAAGGCACGACTGGAAGACTTGTACCTGCCGTACAAGCCCAAGCGCCGCACGCGTGCGCAGATCGCGCGCGAGGCGGGGCTGGAACCGCTTGCTGACGGGCTGCTCGCCGATCCGATGCTCACGCCGGAGGAATTCGCTGGCGGCTTCGTCGATGCCGAGAAGGGTGTGGCCGACACCAAGGCCGCGCTCGACGGCGCGCGCGCCATCCTGATGGAGCGTTGGGGCGAAGACGCACAACTGGTGGGCGAACTGCGTTCCTGGTTGCACGAAGTCGGCGTGATCCGCGCACGCGTGGCCGAGGGCAAAGAAAACGAAGGCGCCAAGTACCGCGACTACTTCGATCACACCGAAGCGCTGGCGAAGATCCCGTCTCACCGCTTGCTGGCGCTGTTCCGTGGCCGTCGTGAGGAGTTCCTGTTCCTCGATCTAGATCCGGGCACCGATGCAGAAGCCGGCCACCTGCTGGCCGAAGGCCGCGTCGCCGTGCACGCCGGCATCAAGGCGCAGGGACGTCCGGCAGACAAGTGGCTGCTCGACAGTTGCCGCCTGACCTGGAAGGCGAAGCTGCACCTGCACCTGCTGCTCGATCTTTTCTCGCAGGCGCGCGAAAAGGCCGAGGCCGAAGCGATCGACGTGTTCGGCGACAACCTCAAGGATCTGCTGCTGGCCGCGCCGGCGGGACCGAAGGCTGTGCTGGGCCTGGACCCGGGCCTGCGCACAGGCGTCAAGGTGGCCGTCGTCGACCGCACCGGCAAGCTGGTCGACACCGCGACGATCTACCCGCACGAACCCAAGCGCCAGTGGGACCAGTCGTTGCA
>DATDBD010000133.1:0-10008 GCA_036525015.1 Lysobacter sp. | reverse complement strand
GCTGGCGCACCAGCGCACGCTGCCGCACGAGATCGTCGTGGCCGACGACGGCTCGCGCGAAGACACCCGCGCCATGCTCGAGCGCGTCGCGGCGGACTATCCGGTGCCGTTGCGCCATAGCTGGATCGAAGACCGCGGCTTCCGGGTGTCGCTGGCCCGCAACCGCGCCATCGCCGCCACCAGCGGCGACTACGTGCTGCTGCTCGATGGCGACATGGTGCCGCATCCGATGTTCGTCGCCGATCATCTCGCCGCCGCGCAGTACGGCAGCTTCGTACAAGGCATGCGGGTGCTGACCGATGCCGAGGGTCGCGACCGCCTGCTGACCCGCGATGTCGAATCGCTTGGGTTCTTCGATCGCGGCGTGACCCGGCGCCGCCACACGCTGCGCATTCCGCCGCTGGCCGCGTTGTCGCTGCGCGCCACGCGTGGGCAGAGCAGCGGTGCGATCAAGACCTGCAACCAGGGTTGGTGGCGCGAGGACCTGGTGACGCTCAACGGTTTCGACGAACGCTACGAAGGCTGGGGCCGTGAGGACAAGGATCTGGCCGTGCGCGCGTTCCATGCGGGGCTGGTACGCCGCTCGCTACGGTTCGCTGGTTTGGCCACGCACCTGTATCACCAGGAGCGGCACGAAGAAGGCGCCAGCCCGAACGACGCGTTGCTCGCCGACGCCAAGGCCAGCGGCCGTGTGCGCAGTCCGGTGGGGCTGGACCGGCATATCGCGGAGTTTGCGCACAAGCCGTTGCCGGATTTGCGTTTGTCGGCTTGACGCTGCGCGACGTCGCGACTGCAGGCGTCATTGCGCCCCATTACGAGCAGATGCCATGTTCTTCGCTTGGCCCTTGAACAGCCGACTCGTTTTCTAGACCCGAAGGGCGGCGCGCATGGATGTGCGCTGTTTTTCGACCAAGCCATGGGTGAGGAGGCGCGTGCTTGCGAGCCATTGGCTCGCGCGCCGTGCGAACGCCCGCGCCGCAAGCGCGGGCCGGACTTTGGCTTCGCAGAAGCCAAAGGCGAGTCGAAAAATCCCCTCAACCCTTCCGGTCGTGGGGCTGATTTGTCGAGAAAGGCCCTTCTCTTTGGTTACTTTCTCTTGGGCCAACAAGAGAAAGTGACCCGGCCGCGCCAGCGGGCGGAAGCCTTGTTGCCCTTACTGCACAGCAATCGGAATGAAGGGTTCCCTTTCGCGGCCCACTAACGGCATTGCCCCGCCGCATCCCCCGACACCAACGACCACCCCCGCCGATTCGCATGCCCCAGATGCACGCTGCGCGAAGCATCGATGCACGGCGCCAGCGCCACGTCCTGCACCAGCAGCCAGCGCGTGCCCGGCGATTGCCGCTGCCAGGCCAGTCCACGCCGCATCTGCTCGTCGAAATCGACCTTGAAGCCGAACTCGGCGACGCGGCGATCGGCCATCAGCAAGTTCTGCTCGCGCCAGGCGACCAGGCCCAGCTCGGCATCCGGGCCGATGCGGCGCCCGATCTCGGTCATCAGCCCGCGCGCCGAGGAGGAATCGTTGAGCAGCGGCGCCATCAACAAACCGAACGCCACCCACAGACCTGTCAGCGTGGCGATCATCGCCGCGACCGCACGCCGGCGCCCGGCCCAGAACAGGCAGGCCACGCCCCAACCGCCAACCGCGGCGATGCTGGCGGCCAGGGACCGCGACACGTCCTCCAACGAGCGTTCGGCGACGAAGCGCCGCTCGAAGCCCGGATCGCCGAAGAACATCGCCAGTCCAGCGGCCAGCATCACGCCTGCAAATACGGCGGTGAAGGCGAACACCACGCGCTGCGCCGCCACCTTGCGCAGCAGGCCCGGCAGCAGCGGCGCCAGCGCCAGCGCGACCATCGGCAGCGCCGGCAGGATGTACATGTCGCGCTTGCCGCCGGGAATGGAGAAGAACACCAGCACCAGCCCCCACCACGCCAACGGCAGCAGGTAGCGCGGATCGCGGCGACGCAGGCGACGACGCCACGCCGGGATCGCCCACGGCAACGCCAGCATCGTCGGCAACCACATCGTCGCCATCACTTCCAGGAAGTACCAGACCGGCTGGCCGTGGTCCCACGAAGAGCCGTAACGCTTGGCGGTCTGGCGCAACAGGATGTCGTTGATGTAGGCCGCGTACTGCGAGCCGTTCTCGCCCTGCGCGGCCAGCAGCAGCGGCACCAGCCACACGCAGGCGGCCAGCACGAAGGCGAGCGGACCGAGCCAGAACTTCGCACTGCGCACGTGCACCTTCACGTCCCAGCCACGCAGCGAAGCGATGCCGGCCGGTATGAGCATCAACGGCGCGATGATGCCCACGCCCTTGCTGATCGTGCCCAGCGCGGCAGCCGCCCATCCGAGCATCCACATCGGCCAGTCGGGCCCCCGGTTGCGCGCGACCTGCAGCACGTGGCGCAGCAGCCCGTAGTTGGCCAGCGTGATCCAGAACACCACCAGCGGATCGATCTGCGCCTTCTTGGACTGCCAGGTGAACTGCAGCGCGAACAGCAGCGCGTAACCGGCATACAGGCCGACGCGGCGCGTCCACAGGCGGCGACCGAGATCGACCACACACCACAGCGTACCCAGCGCGGCCAGCAGCGACGGCAGCAGGAACGCGACACGCCAGTTACGCAGCAGCGTGTAGGCCGCCGCCTGCAACCACATGAACAACGGCGGCTTGTCCGAATACAACTCGCTGCCGCGATGCGGGAACAGCCAGTTGCCGCTCTCGACCATCTGCCGGGCGGCCAGTGCGAAGCGTGGTTCGTCGGCGGGCCAGGGATCACGCAGGCCGAGCCCCGCGCCGAGCACGAGCAGGGCGAGGATCCAGAACAGCGCGTTGTCGCTGAGCCAACCGGGGCGGAATGAGGCGGACTTGGGCATGCGCGGATGATAGCCGCAGCGCGCGTTGCCGAATTGTCGTAGGGCTTGGTTCGCCAGGCTTGCCTCGATTTGCGCGGCGGCGCAAAAGCCCCGCCCTGGCTTGTCGAAACCGCGGGAGCTGGGCCCGCCCTACGATTTCCTCAGGCGGGCATAGAAGAACCCGTCCATGCCGTGTTCGCCCGGCAGGCGCTGGCGGCCGGCGCCGCTGATGCGACCGAAGCGCTCGTCCAACGGCTCGACTTTCGCATCCGGCGTGCGCGCGAGGAAGGCTTCGACCTGCGCTTGGTTCTCGTCCTTGAGGATCGAACAGGTGGCATACAACAGCACGCCGCCTGGCGCGAGCGTGCGCCACAGCGCATCGAGCAGGCGTGCCTGCGTGGCGGCCAGAGCGTCCAGATCGGACGCGCGGCGATGCAACAGCACGTCGGGCTGGCGCCGCACGATACCGGTGGCCGAGCACGGTGCATCCAGCAACACCGCATCGAAGGGCACGCCGTCCCACCACGACGCAACGTCCGCGGCGTCGGCCGCATGCAAGCGCACGCCGTCGCCGATGCGCAGGCGGGAGAAGCCCGAGCGCACGCGATCGAGCCGCTGCGCGTCGATGTCGACGCCGGCGACGCGCAGCGAAGCATCGCGTTCGAGCAGGTGCGCGGTCTTGCCGCCCGGCGCGATGCAGGCGTCGAGCACGCGCGCACCGGGCGCCGGCGCCAGGGCGTCGGCGACGAGTTGTGCCGCGGCATCCTGCACCGACACGGTTCCGTCGGCGAACCCCGGCAATGCGGCGACCGCCATCGGCGTGTCCAGGCGCAGTCCGTCGGGCAACAGCGCATCGACCTGAGCGTCGATACCAGCGTCGGTCAATTGCTTCAGATAATCGTCGCGCGACATCCCACGACGATTCACCCGCAGCCACATCGGCGGCTCGACGGCGCTGGCCGCGAGCACGGCTGCTTCGTCCTGCGGCCAGTCGCGGGCGATGCGCTCGCGCAGCCATTGCGGCCAATGGGCGTAGGCGTCGCCGGCGGGCAACCCCTCCCGCTGGGCCCGTCGCAACAGGGCATTGACGAGTCCGGCCTGGTGCTTGCGGCCCAACGTGCGCGCGGCCTCGACGGTCGACGCGACGGCCGCATGCGGCGGCAATTGCAGTGCATCGAGCTGGGCGAAGCCCACGAACAGCAGCGCCTTCAGCTCGCTGTCGCGTCGCGGCAGCGGTTTGGGGATCCATGCTTCGAGCGCGGCCTGGTAGCGCGCCGGCTGACGCAACACTGCAAAGCAGATCGCCTCGACCAGGGCGCGGTCGCGCGAATCGGCCAACTTGGGCAACGCGGTCGCCAGCTCGGCCTTGAGCGAGCGGCCGTGGTGCAGCACTGCGTCGAGAACTCGGGCGGCGATGGCGCGGGGTTGGCTGCCGGCTTGGGTCATTGAAGGGCTGCTATGGGAAAGCGGTAAGGGAGCGATTGCTGACGCTTATCAGGGCTGCAAGGCCCAGCCGTCATCCCGGCGAATGTCGGGATCCATTTTGTTGCTGCCGTTGCTCCTTGGCAGCGACAACGTCAAAAGCGGGAACAACGGCATGGCTACGGCAACTGCACAGTCAAAATGGATCCCGGCTTTCGTCGGATGACGTGCAACAGCCACAGCCACCGCGGGGACAACCGCAACCGCGCCCCGGGGAACCGGCTACCGCGCCGTCACCAGATCCCGTCTGGCATTGAGGTAATCCGCCGCGGTGATCGCCTTGCCGCCTTCGCGCTGCAGGACGCGGATGCGCAGCACGCCTTCGCCGGCGGCGACATCCAATCCGTCGCGGCTGGCGCGCAGCAGCGTGCCAGGCGACGCCTGGTGCGCGTCATCCAGCGCGACCGCGCCGTGCAGGCGCAGGCGCTCGCCGGCGACCTGTGCTTCGGCCATCGGCCAGGGATTGAACGCGCGCACCTTGTCGGCCAGCACGCGCGCGGGCTGCGACCAGTCGAGCTTCGCCTCTCTCTTGTCGAGCTTGTGCGCGTAGGTGACGCCCTCCTCCGGCTGCGGCTGCGGCACCGGGCGGATGCCCGCGCGCAGCAGCCCCAGGCCATCGGACAGCACCTGCGCGCCGAGCGCGGACAGGCGATCGTGCAGCTGCCCGCCGGTCTCGTGCTCGCCGATCTCGAGCTTCTGCGACAGCAGCACCGGACCGGTGTCCAGGCCTTTCTCCATCTGCATCAGGCACACACCGCTTTCGCTGTCGCCGGCCTCGATCGCCCGCTGGATCGGCGCTGCGCCGCGCCAGCGCGGCAGCATCGAGGCGTGCATGTTCCAGCAACCGTAGGTGGGAATGTCCAGCACCGACTGCGGCAGGATCAGGCCGTAGGCCACCACGACCATCAAATCAGGCTGCAGCGCGCGCAGCGCATCCTTCGATAAAGCGCTCTTGAAGTTCTCCGGCTGCAGCACTTCGATGCCGCGCAGCAGCGCCTCGCGCTTGACCGGCGAGAGGGTCAGTCCGCGACCGCGCCCGGCCGGACGGTCGGGCTGGGTGTAGACGGCGACGACTTCGTTGCGTTGCGCGGCCGCGCGCAGGCACGGCACGGCGAACTCCGGCGTGCCGGCAAAAACGATGCGAAGGGCCATCGGATCAGGCCGCGGCCTGGCGACGCTGCTTGGCCAGCTTCTTGCGCACCATCTCGCGCTTGAGCGGCGAGAGGTAATCGACAAACAGCTTGCCGGCCAGGTGATCCATCTCGTGCTGGATGCATACCGCCAGCAGGCCGTCGACGTGCATCTCGAACGGCTGGCCGTCGCGGCCGAACGCCTTGACGGTGATCTCGTTGGCGCGGGTCACGTCGGCGAAGATACCGGGGACCGACAGGCAGCCTTCCTGGTAGACCTGTTCGCCGTCGCGGGCGGTGATCTCCGGGTTGATGAACACCAGCGGCCGGTCATGCTCCTCGGACACGTCTATGACCATGAAGCGCTGGTGGACGTCGACCTGGCTGGCCGCCAGTCCGATGCCCGGCGCCTCGTACATGGTCTCGAACATGTCGTCGAGCAGCTTCTGGAACGCCGGCTCGGCGATGTGCGCAGGCTCGACCGGCGCGGCGACCGTGCGCAGGCGCGGATCGGGGAATTCGAGAATGGGGAGCAGTGCCATGGCGTCGAAATGGGGGCGTCGGTCACAACCGCAAGCAGACGTGGGATTGTAACGCCGTTATTGGCGCACGACGCTTGTAACCGTGCGGGGCTTCTGGGCTATAGTGCCCTGGCCTGTGGGGAAAAACTGGCAAGGGGAATCAAATAGATGGCCACCATGCTTAAACCGATCCGCACGGTTCTGACCGCTGCGCTTTTGACTGTCGCCACCTACGGGGTCGCCACTGCTGCAATGCAGGCCGACCATCCGGACACCTACACGGTGAAAAAGGGCGACACCCTCTGGGACATCGCCGGGCGATACCTGAAGAAGCCGTGGCTGTGGCCGGAAATCTGGCAGGCCAACCCGCAGGTCAAGAACCCGCACCTGATCTATCCGGGCGACGTGCTGTCGCTGGCCTACCTGGACCGCGTGGCGGTGCAGGAGGGCCCCCGCGAGGAGGCGCCGATCAATACGATCCCGCTGGCGGAGATCGAGCCGTTCCTCAAGAACCTGCGCGTGGTCGACGAGTTCGAACACCTGCCGTATGTGGTGGCGTTTGAAGAAGATCGCCTGCGCGGCGTCGACGGCCAGGTCGTCTACGTCCGCGGTCTGGC
This sequence comes from Lysobacter sp., assembly GCA_036525015.1. GTDB lineage: Bacteria > Pseudomonadota > Gammaproteobacteria > Xanthomonadales > Xanthomonadaceae > Lysobacter_J. Next base: position 3,396 of record DATDBD010000133.1, on the reverse strand, counting down.
TGACGCGCAGCCCGGCCAGCGCTATGCGGTGGTCCGTCCGAACCAGCTCAACCGCTCGGTCGACCCCGACCGTTGCTGCGAGAACTCCGGCCGCCGTTCCGAGGTGCTGGACGCCCGCGGCGAGCGCAGCTGGGGCGTCGAGCGCCTGTGGGGCTACCAGATCCCGCACGGCAAGGGCGAGTTCCTCGGCTACGAACTGGAGCAGATCACCACCGGCACCGTCAGCCGTAGCGAAGGCGACGGCGTCGAGGTCAGCACCCTGCTGATCGACCAGAGGGGCCGCGAGGTCCGCGCTGGCGACCGCCTGATCGCGGTCGATGCGCAGCCCTACGACCTGCAGTTCATGCCGCACCCGCCCAGCCAGCAGCTGGACTACGACAAGGCCCGCGTGATCGCGGTGGCCGATGCCGTCGCCACCAGCGGCCCGCGTGACGTGATCGCCTTGTCGGTCGGCAAGCAGGACGGCATCGACAACGGCACGGTACTGTCCACCTGGCGCGTCGGAACGGAGGAAGTGGACCGCGTCGCGGTCGGCTACGACCGCAGCCCCGACACGGTCGGCGGCGGCAATCATGTGCGGCTGCCGGACGAGTTCTCCGGCCACGTGCTGATCTTCCGCACCTTCGACCGCGTCAGCTACGGCCTGGTCATGGACGCCATCCGCCCGACCCGCCTGGGCTACGCGCTCAAGCATCCGGACGCGACACGCTGATCGGCGCGGGGCGCAGCCCCAGCAGTTCCAAGCTTCACGACAACGGCGCCCGAGGGCGCCGTTGTCGTTTGCGGTGCGGCGACGCGCTGTGCGTGAGGTCGAAACCGCAGCGCTATGGCAAGAAGTCATGTCTTGTTGCAGCAGGAACAAGTCGGCGCGAACTGAACAGATCGGCGGAACCGGCAGCACGCGTTGGTGTCACGCTCGCCACCGTGCCGACTGATTTGACGACGACCATGCGCTGATTTGTCACACGGCATTTCCTTACGTTTCACCACAGCGGCGCCCGAGGGCGCGGTTGTCGTTTCCGCGGCACGCTGCGTCGATGCATGACGCCGACCTCCACGCCCTTCTCCGTCTCGTTGCCACCGCGGGTGCAAGTGCACCGCGCAGAGCATTACTTGAAGCGCATGGCCCTTCCGCGGCCGTGGCCGCCGGTCCCGCCGTATGGCGCAGCTTCGAATTGGATGAAGCCCAGATCGCGGCATTGCAACGCCCTGACCGAGACATCCTGCAACGGGCGACGAACTGGTTGCAGCAGCCCGACCACCACCTGCTCGGCTGGCACGACCCCGACTATCCACCGCTGTTGCGGCGCGTTGCGAATCCGCCGCTGGCGCTGTTCGTGGCCGGCGACGTCGCGCGCCTGTGGCATCCGGGCGTGGCGGTGGTCGGCAGCCGGTCGGCAACTCCGGCCGGACGCGACAACGCCCGTACCTTCTCCCGCGCGCTGGTGGGCAGCGGCTGGGCCGTGGCCAGCGGGCTCGCCGCCGGCATCGACACCGCCGTGCACGAGGCCACGCTGGAGGCCGGCGGCTTGACCGTGGCCGTGCTCGGCACCGGCCCCGATGTGCCCTATCCGAGGACCAACGCCGCCCTGCTGGCTCGCATCGCCGCGGACGGCGCCGTAGTCAGCGAGCACCTGCCCGGGACCGGGCCGCGCAAGGAGCACTTCCCCACCCGCAACCGCATCCTCGCCGGCCTGACGCTGGCCACCGTGGTGATCGAGGCGGCGGCCCGCTCGGGGGCACTCATCACGGCGCGCCTGGCCGCGGAGGCCGGACGAGAGGTATTCGCCGTGCCCGGTTCGATCCATAACCCGATGGCGCGGGGCTGCCACCGGCTGATCCGAGACGGTGCCGCCCTGGTCGAGGATCCCGGCGAAATCACCGCGGCGGTCGCCGCGGCGGCGACAGAGCTGGTCGGCGACTTGCGTGCACGCCTGAACGGCCCCACATCGATCGGTCACGCGGACCGGGCGGCGGCCATCGCGGCTTCAGCCAGTCCCGATCCCGACTACCAGAACTTGTGGAACTGCCTCGGTCACGACCCCACCGGTATGGATCAACTGGTGGCTCGAACCCGATTGACGGCTGCCGAAGTGTCCTCCATGCTGCTGCTCATGGAGCTTGACGGCCGCGTGGCGTCACAGCACGGCCGGTACTTCCGCATTCGTTGAAGTTATTGGCGGTTGCCTGCAAGTTCTGACCCACCGCGCCGCATGCGGCGCAGGCCGAGGGAAATGAAAGAGAGCATATTGGACGTCCTGCTGTACCTGTTTGAGCATTACTTCACCGACGATGCGGACCTGGTCCGCGACCGTGACTCTCTGCAAAGCGGCCCCCTGTTCGATGAACTGGGCCAGGCGGGTTTCAGTCCCGCCGAGATCAACAAAGCATTCGAATGGCTCGATGCGCTGGCCAACCAGCGTCCGGACGCCAGTGTGCCGCGCGCCGACGGCCCGACCCGGGTCTTCGCCGGGCCGGAGCTGGACAAGCTCGATGTCGAATGCCGCGGCTTCCTGCTGTTCCTCGAGCAACATGGCGTGCTCGACGCCGGCCAGCGAGAACTGGTCGTCGACCGCGCGATGGCGCTGGACCAGGACGAGCTCGATCTGGACGACCTCAAGTGGGTCGTGCTGATGGTGCTGTTCAACCAGCCCGGCTCCGAGGCGGCGTACGCCTGGATGGAAACCCAGATGTTCGAGGACGAACCCGAACCGGTACATTAAGTGCCGGTTCGCGCGGCCAGGCCTGGGGAGGCATCGGCAGCCGCGCGGAACACTACTCAGGACGAGACAGGGGGATCCGTGACCGATTGGTACTACCACGACCCGTCACAGGGTCGTGTCGGGCCGCATACGGCCCAGGAAATCCGCGCCCGTTACCGTGATCGCAGGATCCAGCGCGACACGCTGGTCTGGCATGCCGGACTTCGCGAATGGCAGCCACTGGACCGGCTTTCCGAAGAACTCGAACTCGCCAGCGTGCAGCTCGACGTGTCGGTGCCGCCACCGCTGCCCCCGCCTCTGATTTCGGCTGCGGCCTATTCGACCCCGCGACCTGCCGCCAGGGCGCGCCGCGACGCCACGCCGAAACGCGGGCTGTCAGGCTGCGCGATCGTCGCCATCGTGCTGGGCGCGCTCGCCGTTCCGGTGATCGGGATCCTCGCCGCCATCGCGGTGCCCGCCTACCAGGACTACACCGTGCGTGCGCAGACGACCGCAAGCCTGATCGGCTCGGCTTCGGCGATCAAGCGCCAGGTGGCCACGCACGTCGAACGCACCGGCCACTGTCCGGGCAACGACGACATGGCGCCCGTGATCCAGCGGTTCACCGGTCTGCACCCGAAGTCGCGACTGGCTTTCGGCTCCGTCGACAGCGGCGAGTGCGCGTTCGAGTTCA
>DATDBD010000132.1:0-9760 GCA_036525015.1 Lysobacter sp. | reverse complement strand
TCGCGACCCGCGGCATACGCGGCGGCAAAGCCGTGCGCACCGGACGGGAGTTCAAGAACCCGTACCGCTGCAAGTCGTCCGTCGATGTTTCGCATTGGCGCCTCGCGGCGCCAATCCGTTGTGCGACTGCACCTTGCTGCCCCGTGCCGAAGCATCCAGGCACGGCGCTTTCGCGCCTTCGCGGCGTTCCCTGCCTCGGACCAGCACTGCCCGGATGCTTCGGGGCGCGATGCAATCGCGTTTGATCTATCTGGGTTTCCCACTTTGCGAACGGCAAAAACAAAACGCCCCCGGTGTTTGACCGAGGGCGTTCGCTTGCCTCGGGAGATCGGGTGACCGACCTCCCGTTTGCAGGAGGATCAGTCGATAAGAGCCTGGTCGATAAGAGCCAGGTCGATAAGACCGGCTTCGTCGTGCTTGCCGCGCAGCGACGGCGCGAGCGCGCACAGGCCGTGGCCGGATGGCCGCAGCGCGTACAGCTTGGCGATGTCGTTGAAGTGCGTCATGGACGTATGGTTCGAAAAAACGCTCACGCGGGAGCGAAGGCCGCGCAAGTTACGCCGATGCAATTGCGAATGCAACGACCGTTCGTCGGCACGCGAACGGTCGCAACGTCAAGGCTGATCGTACTGATGATCGTGCTCAGCGCAGCAACGGCGCCAGTGCAGTCCACACGTGATCGCGCAGCTTCGGCTGCACGCTCGCCACGGGATGCAGGTTGTCCGCCTGGAATGCATTGCGGTCGGTCGCGATCGGCTCGAGCAGGAACGGCAGCAGCGCCACGCCGTGCTGTTTCGCCAGCGCGTTGAAGTTGTCGGCGAATCCCTGCGTGTAGTCGCGGCCCATGTTCGGCGGCATGCGCATGCCGATCAGCAATACCTTCGCGCCGCTCGCCTTGGCGGAGCGGATGATGCGGTCGAGGTTGGCGCGGGTCTGCGAAAGCGGCAGGCCTCGCAGGCCGTCGTTGGCGCCCAGTTCGATCACCACTACAGCCGGCTTGTTGCGCTGGAGTTCGCCGTCGATGCGCGCGGCGCCCCCGGCCGTGGTTTCACCGCTGATGCTGGCGTTGACCACGCGCCATCCCGGCTTGGTCTTGGCGATGCGGTCCGCCGTCAGCGCGACCCAGCCTTGCGATGCCGACAGTCCATAGCCGGCGGACAGCGAGTCGCCCATCACCAGCACCGCGCGCGCGGCGGCGGGTGCCGTGGCGGCCTTGGCCGGGGTCTGCGCCGCCGTGGTCGCGGAGGCCAGGGCGAGCATCGCAGGAACCAGCAGCGCCAGCACCCAACTGATGGCCCATTGAATGCCCGGCCGCAACGCCGCATATCGCTGGTTCATGAGAATGTGTCCATGAGAAGCGTGTCCATGAGAAGCGTGCCCGCGGAAGGCGTGCCCGCGTTGCGTGAAAGCCCTTTCCCTGAGAGGTTCCCGATGATCCAGTGCATCCAGCATTTCTCCCGATGAGCAACGACACCAGCATGGGGACGATCATGGCCGATTCCACTGCGCCCGTGGCCACTTCCGCGGCGCTCCAGGCAACCGGGCTCGGCAAACGGGTGATGTTGCCGTCCGGTGAGCTGACCATTCTCGACGACGTCGCATTCTCCATCGCCACGGGTGATTCGGTCGCGATAGTCGGAGCATCCGGTTCAGGCAAGAGTACGTTGCTTTCGCTGCTGGCCGGGCTGGATACACCCAGCGATGGACGCGTACTGCTCGACGGCCAGCCGCTGTCGACGCTGGACGAGGACGGGCGTGCACGCGTGCGCGGCGAGAAAGTTGGCTTCGTGTTCCAGAACTTCCAGTTGCTGCCCTCGCTGACCGCACTCGAGAACGTGATGCTGCCGCTGGAGCTGCGCGGCGATCGCGATGTCGAATCGCCGGCGCGTTCGATCCTGGAGCGGGTCGGCCTGGGCCCGCGCCTGGCGCACTACCCGCGCCAGCTTTCCGGCGGCGAACAGCAGCGCGTGGCATTGGCCCGCGCGTTCGTGACGCGGCCTTCGTTGCTGTTCGCCGACGAGCCCACCGGCAATCTCGACACGCATACGGGCCAGGCGATCATCGAACTGCTGTTCGAGCTCAATGCCGATGCCGGCACGACGCTGGTGCTGGTCACGCACGACGAACACCTGGCCTCGCGCTGCAGCCGCCTGTTGCGACTCGACGGCGGCCGACTGGTGGCGTCATGAGCGCGGCCCCCACGAGAGGCGGCCTGTTGCAGACGCCGCGGCTGGCCTGGCGCCAGTTGCGCCGCGACCTGGTCGCCGGTGACGTGCGCATCCTGATTGCCGCGCTGGTGCTGGCGGTGCTGGCGGTGACCGCGGTGGGTTTCGTCACCGACCGCGCCGAACGTGCACTGGCGATCGAGGCCAACCGCCTGCTGGGCGGCGACGCCGTGGTGCGTGCCGACGAACCGATCACGGGCGCCATTCGCGCCGCGGCCAACGCCTCGGGCCTCCAGAGCACGCAGACGCAGGAATTGCAGACGATGATCCGCGTCGGCGAGCGTCTGCAACTGGGCGAGCTGCGCGCGCTGGGCGCAGGCTTTCCGTTGCGCGGGAGCTTTCGTATCGCCGATGCCAGCGGCGTTGAGCGCGATGCGGGCGCCGTGCCCGCGCGCGGCACGATCTGGATGAGCCGTTCCGGCGCCGACACGCTCGGCGCGCGACTGGGCGACGACATCGCCATCGGCGACGCACGCTTCCGCCTCGCCGCGCTGGTGGTTCAGGAGCCAGACGCCGCGCTCGACTATTTCAACGTCGCGCCCAAGGTGTTCCTCAATCTGGCCGACATCGCCGCGACCGGGCTGGTGCAGGAAGGCAGCCGAATTGGCTATCGGCTCGTCGTCGCCGGCAATGCGACCGCGGTCGATCGCTTCAACGCGACCGTACGCGCCGCGCTCGGCCGCGGCCAGCGTCTGGAAACCATTGCCGATGCGCGACCGGAAATCCGCTCGGCGCTCGACCGTGCCGGCCGCTTCCTCGGCCTGGCCGCTCTGGTGTCGGTGGTGTTGGCGGCGGTGGCGGTGGCGATGGCGGCGCGACGGCACAGCGCGCGACATTTATCCGGCACCGCAGTGATGCGTTGCCTGGGCGCCACGCAATCCACGCTGGTCGGCATCCAGGTCGGCGAACTGCTGATGCTGGGGCTGATCGCGAGCACGGTCGGTGTGCTGCTCGCATTCGCCTTGCAGTGGCTGGTGGGCGGCTGGCTGGCGCAGGCATTGCAGCTTTCCATTCCGCCCGCGGGCTGGCTGCCCGCGCTGCAGGGTTACGGCGTCGGCCTGATCGTGTTGATGGCGTTCGGCGCGCCGCCGGTACTGGCGCTACGCCGCGTACCGGCGCTTCGCGTGCTGCGTCGCGATCTCGATCCGACCGAGCCCAGCGCCTGGCTGGTCGCGATCCTCGGTCTGGCGGGGCTGGCCGGGTTGCTGTGGTGGAAGGCGGGATCGGCGACGCTCGGGCTGGCGATGCTGATCGGCATCGTCGCGACGCTGGCGGTACTGGCGGTGCTGGCCTGGCTGATGATCTTCGTCGTGCGCCGCGTGCGCTCGCGCCTGCGCGGCAGCCTGCGTTACGGATTGGCCAACGTCAGCCGCCGCGCCGGCGCCAGCATCGCGCAGGTGTCGGCACTGGGCCTGGGCCTGATGGCGCTGTTGCTGCTCACCTTCGTGCGCACCGACCTGCTCGACCGCTGGCAGGTCGCGTTGGCGGACGATGCGCCGAACCGCTTCATCGTCAATGTGCAGGACGACCAGGTCGACGCGGTGCGCGGATTCATCGCGCAGCAGGGCCTGGGCGCGCCGACGCTGTACCCGATGATCCGCGGGCGTCTGGTCAGTCACAACGGCAAGGCGGTGACCGGCGCCGACTACGCCGGGCAGGGCGAGCGCGCGCAGCGCCTGGCTGAGCGCGAGTTCAACCTGTCGGTAACCGACCAGTTGCGCGACGACAACCGCGTGACCGCCGGCCGATTCTGGGGGCAGACCCGTCCCGCGCGCCCGGAAGTGTCTGTGGAGGAGGATTTCGCGGAGCGCCTGGGCTGGAAGCTCGGCGACCGCATCGCCTTCGATATTGCCGGCCAGCCGTTCGCTGGCACCATCACCAGCCTGCGCAGCGTCGATTGGGAGAGCTTCCGCCCCAACTTCTTCGTGATCGCCTCGCCCGGCTCGCTGGATGGATTTCCGGCCAGCCACATCACGGCCGTCAGCGTGCCGCCGCAACGTACGCGCTTCACCGCGCAACTGGTCGAGCAGTTCCCGAACTTGTCGGTGATCGATGTCGATGCGGTGCTCAAGCAGGTGCGAAGCACCGCCGACCAGGTCTCCACGGTGGTCGAGGTGGTGTTCTATTTCTCGCTCGCGGCGGGCCTGCTGGTCTTGATGGCGGCGGTCAGCGCCAGCCAGGACGAGCGCCTGCTTGAAGGCGGAGTGATGCGCGCCATCGGCGGCAGCCGCCGCCAGTTGCGTCTGGCGCAGGCGTCGGAGTTCGCCGCCATTGGCCTGCTGTCGGGCCTGACCGCGGCGATCGCCGCCTCGGTACTGGCAGGCGTTATCGCCACGCGCGTGTTCGACCTGCCGTGGCAGGCGGACTGGCGCCTGGCCGCGTTCGGAGCCGCGGTCGGCGTCGTCGCCGCGCTTCTGGCGGGGCTGTTCGCCACGCGTCGCGTGCTGGATGCGCCGCCGTCGGTCACCTTGCGCGAGTTGCAGGAGTGACTTGGCGAGCCATGCGCACGCCTGCCGACATGCGCCCGTCGGCCATGACGGTGGGGCGGCATCCTTCAGCAGGTAGCGTCGGACATGACTGACTAATTGAACACCGCCTGCGGTTGGGCGTTGAAGCGGCGCCCGTAGTCGCGTTCGCGTGCGACGCGCTCGACCTCGGCATCGGCCAGGTCTGGTGCGCCGTAGACGGCGTAGGCGATCTCGCCATCGCGCATTCCGATCTGGTGCAGCCGATAGCGAGGCTTGCCGCCACCGGTGTTCTCGGGGTAGTGCATCGGGGGATCGCGGGTGTCGAGGTCGAGCTCGCTGTTATCGACCAAGCCGCCGATGAAGAGGGCACGCATCGCGGTTCTCTCCTCTTGATGGGTGACGCCATCGTCGCTCCGGTCGTGTTGATCTGGCATGAAAGCCGGGATTTCGCATTTTCAGGCGCGTGCGAAACGGCGTCCGCGTCCGTGTCCGGCCTCCGCGTACAATTGGCGCCATGACACCGGCAAGACCCCGCGATGCGCGCTGACGACGGCGATGTCGCCCTCCAGACCCTGCTGCTGCCGTTCATAGACGGATCACTGACGTGGCCTGAAGCGGGCGGCGCACTATTCCTGCGTGCCCGCGACGGCTGGCCGCTGCATCAGCGCGCCTGGCCGGGGCTGGTGTGCGAGCAGAGCTACAAGCCCGACGCCGATGCGCTGGAACGTTCTGGCCTGCCTGTGATCGGCGATGAATCCGCGTCCGACGAGGCACGCTATCCGCTAGTCCTTGTCCTGCCGCCGCGCCAGCGTGAGGAGTCGCGCGCGTTGTTCGCCCGTGCCCTCGCACGTTGCGCTCCCGGTGGACGCGTGATCGCCTGCCTGGGCAACCAGGAGGGCGCCAAATCCGGCGAGGCCGACCTGGGTCGTATCGCTGGTCCCGTCTTCAGCCTGTCCAAGCACAAGTGCCGCGTGTTCTGGACCGCGCCGCTACAGGGGGCGGCCGATCCGGCGCTGGCGGCGGAATGGGCGCAGGCCGACAGGCCCCGGCCCATCGTCGATGGCCGTTTCGTGAGTCGTCCCGGCCTGTTCGCGTGGGACCGCATCGATCCGGCTTCCCGATTGCTGGTCGAACACCTTCCCGGCGACCTGGCCGGGCGCGCTGCCGACCTCGGCGCGGGCTGGGGCTATCTGGCCGCCGAGCTGCTGGCGCGGTGCCCCCGCGTCACGACCCTGGACCTGTTCGAAGCCGAGGCGCGCGCGCTGGAACTGGCGCGGGTCAACCTGTCCGGCTTCGCCGATCGCGCCGCGCTGGACTTCCATTGGCACGACGTCACCAAGGGGTTGCCGCAGCGCTTCGACGTTATTGTCAGCAATCCGCCGTTCCACGCGCACAACAGTGCCGACCGGCCCGACATCGGGCGCCGCTTCATCGCGGTGGCCGCGCAGGCGCTCAATCCGGGTGGCCTGTTGTGGCTGGTCGCGAACCGTCACCTGCCTTACGAGGCCGAGTTGGGCACCAATTTCGGCAAGGTTCGCGCCGTCGCCGAACGCAACGGGTTCAAGGTGATCGAAGCCGTGCGCGCGGCCGATCGGCCAGTCGCGCGATGACACGGACACACCCATGAAGTTGATCAAGCTGATCGCCAACCTCGGCTACGGCAGCCGCAAGGACGTCACGGCGATGTTCCGGGAGGGCCGCATCACCGATCCGCAGGGCGAAGTGCTGTACGCCGACGACAAGGTCGGGCACGAAATGATCCACGTCGACGGCGAACCGCTGGACCCGCCCGCCGGCATGGCGCTGATGCTGCACAAGCCGGTCGGCTACACCTGCTCGACCAAGGACCAGGGCCGCATCGTCTACGACCTGCTGCCGCCACGTTTCCGCCTGCGCTCGCCGCTGCTGTCCAGCGTGGGCAGGCTCGACCGCGACACCAGCGGCATGCTGTTGATGACCGACGACGGCGCGCTGCTGCACCGCATCGTCTCGCCCAAGGCGAAACTGGCGAAGGTCTACGAAGCGACGCTGGCGCACGACCTGCGCGGCGACGAGGCCGATGTGTTCGCCAGCGGCACCTTGTTGCTCGAGTCAGAAACCGAGCCGCTGGCGCCTGCGGGGATGGAGACCATCGACGCGCGCCACGCACGGCTCACGTTGACCGAAGGTCGCTACCATCAGGTGCGCCGGATGTTCGCGGCGGTGGGAAACCACGTGGAAACGCTCCATCGCAGCCGTATCGGCGGGCTCGGGCTGGACGATCTGCCGGCCGGTCAATGGCGCCTGCTCGATGCCGGCGACGTCGAGCGGATGTTCGGAGCGGCGCCGTGACACCGTTCGACGCCGTGGTGGAACCGATCGCCTTCGTGCCGCAGGCCGTGCTGTTCGACATGGACGGCCTGATGATCGAGAGCGAGCGCGCCTTGCTGCAGTGCTGGCGCGAGGCGGCGCAGGAACTCGCGTTGCCGCTCGGGGACGAGCTGTGGCTGTCGATGATCGGCCTGCACGACCGCGCCTGTCACGAGATGCTGCGCGCCTTGTTGGACGAAACCCAGGTGCAGGCGCTGTTGAGCCGGTGCCATGCGCTCTACGACGAGCACGTGCGCGCCGGATTGCCGCTCAAGTCGGGCGTGCTGGAACTGCTGGCTTTGCTCGATGCGCGCGGCATTCCGCGCGCGGTGGCGACTTCGACGCGACGCGAGCGCGCCTTGCAGAAGCTCGAACTGTGCGGCCTGCTGCCGCACTTCCACGCGGTGGTGACTGGCAGCGACGTGGCCCATCCCAAGCCCGCGCCCGACATCTACCTGCTGGCGGCGCGCGAACTGGGCGTGGATCCGGCACGTTGCGTGGTGCTGGAGGATTCGGTGCCCGGCGTGCAGGCCGCGCTCGCGGCCGGCATGACGCCGATCCAGGTGCCCGACCTCGTGGTCCCGGGCGATGACGTCCGCGCGCTGGGACATCGCATCGTCGAATCGCTGCTGCAGGCGCGCAGGTTGATCGAGCCGGTGCTTGGGGGTAGGTGAGGCAGTGCCTTGACCGCTCCCTCTCCCGCTTGCGGGAGAGGATTGGGGTGAGGCGTCGCGAACTCAGGGCTCCAACAGCTTGCGCCAACCCTCGATGCCCAGCTTCTCCAGCGTCTCGATGTTGCGCTCCACGATCACGTCCGGATCGGGAAAAGCCTCCACCGCACGCTCGACGCTGTCCTCGCGCAGCAGGTGCAGGGTCGGGTAGGGCGACCGGTTGGTGCAGTTGCTGGCATCGTCGGGTTCGGTGCCGGCGAATTGATAATCGGGATGGAAGCTGGCGACCTGGATCTCTCCCTCGAGCCCCAGCGCCACGACCGCTTCATCGGCCTGGTCGAGGAAATCGTTGTAGTCGAGGAAGTCGCCCAGCACGTGCGGGTGGATCAGCAGCGTAGTGTCGGTCTGCTCCGGATCAGTCTGGGCGAGCCTCACCAGTTCGAAAGCCAGTTCTTCCAGCAGCGTCTCGGGCGTCGTTGCCTCGCTCAGCACGAAGCGCACCTGCTGCTTGGCGTATACCGCCTTGGCGAACGGGCACAGGTTGAGCCCGATCACCGCCCGCTCCAGCCAGCGGCGGGTCGCGACGATGGGGTCTTCACTGTTCATGGCGTGACTGTTCATGGCGTGGTTTGGATCAGTCGCGGAAATTGTCGTACTGCAGCGGACGCTCGAACTCGGCGCCGCGCAGCAGGGCGATGGCCGCCTGCAGGTCGTCGCGCTTCTTGCCGATCACGCGCAGCTTGTCGCCGTTGATCTGCGTGTCGACTTTGAGCTTGGCGTCCTTGATCGCGCCCTGGATCTTCTTGGCCAGCTCGCGCTCGATGCCCTGTTTGACCGTGACCTTCTGGCGCGCGCCGGCCAGGTTGGTCTCGATGTCGCCGAACTCCAGGCAGCGCGCGTCGATGCTGCGGGCGACCAGGCGCGCGCGCAGGATGTCGGTCATCTGCTTGACTTGGAAATCGCTGGGGGCGGACTGGGTGATGACCTGGTCCTCCAGCACGAACTTGGCATCCACGCCCTTGAAGTCGAAGCGTGTGCCGAGCTCGCGATTGGCCTGGTCGACGGCGTTGGTCAGTTCGTGCTGGTCGACTTCGGAAATGACGTCGAAGGAAGGCATGGAAAGGCTCCGCGTGGGGCTTGCGTACGGGCCGCAAAGGGTAGCGCAGCGGGCCCGAACGTGCAGCCGCCGCGCGCCGCGTTGCGCCGGTTACGCACAGCAGGCCCGGCAGGCGGCCGCTAGACTTGCTCGCTCCACCCGATTTTCCGGATGCCGCCATGCTGACCACGCCCGCCTACGCCGTCGCCGACGCGAAGTCGCCACTGGCGCCGTTCACCCTCCAGCGCCGCGAGCCGGGCCCGAAGGAAGTGCTGGTCGACATCCTTTACTGCGGCGTATGCCACTCCGACATCCACCAGGCGCGCGACGAGTGGGGCAGTTCGACCTTCCCGATGGTGCCGGGCCACGAGATCGTCGGCCGCGTCGCCCAGGTCGGTTCCCAGGTCAACCACTGGAAGGTCGGTGACACGGTCGGCGTCGGCTGCTTCGTCGATTCGTGCCGGCAATGCGCCTCGTGCCGCGCCGGCGAGGAGCAGTACTGCGACTTCGGCATGAGCGGCACCTACAACAGCTACGAGCGCAATCCCGAGGACCGCCGCTTCGACAAGACCCGCCCCACCTACGGCGGCTATTCCACGCGCATCACGGTGGACGAGGCGTACGTGGTGCGCATTCCCGATTCGATTCCGCTCGATCGCGCCGCGCCCTTGCTGTGCGCCGGCATCACCACCTATTCGCCGCTGAAGCATTTCGGCGTCAAGGCGGGCGACAAGGTGGCCGTGGTCGGCCTGGGCGGGCTGGGGCACATGGCGGTGAAGATCGCCGCGGCCATGGGCGCCCACGTGACCGTGCTCAGCAGTTCGGAGTCCAAGCGCGCCGACGCCCTGGCATTGGGCGCGCACGACTTCGCGTCGACCCGCGACGGCGGCGCGCCTCACGAAAGCGTGCCTCACGAAAGCGTGTTCAAGACGCACGCGTTGAAGTTCAACT